>JANQRM010000632.1 GCA_028284565.1 Anaerolineae bacterium
ACACGCTTATCCCTGTTCGGGTCCAATGTACGGCATTTCAGATGTCGAAATTGACGATGCTGCACTGATTCATACACCCAAGCATTTCGTCCCTTCCGACCAACCTGTGAAATTGGTGTTTGTTGGTTCATTTGACCAACTCTACAAAGCCCCAGATGTCATGGTCGATGCGATGAGTCTGTGTATTCAGCGTGGGCTGAATTTACACCTCGAAATGGTCGGGGATGGTATCTATCGTCCACAAATCGAAGAGCAAGTGCGTCAACTTCATTTAGAATCGCATATTACATTTATTGGGAAGCTACCCGGAGCCACCGCCGTCCGAAAAGCCCTAGACAATGCTGATTTATTCGTTATGCCCTCGCGTGCAGAAGGCTTACCACGTGCGATGATTGAAGCAATGGCGCGTGGTTTGCCCTGTATTGCTACGACTGTTGGCGGAATCCCCGAACTCGCGCCACCAGAAGACCTCGTACCACCAGAAGACGCACAATCCCTCGCCGAGACGATTGAAGAATTTGTCACCCACCCGGAGCGTATGAATCAAACATCTCAACGCAATTTAACCCTTGCCAACGAGTATCATAAAGACAAATTAGAACAACAACGTCATGAGTTTTATGAACATATCAAATCAGCAACTGAAACGTACCTAGCCCAAAATCGAACATAAATAACAGAATGAAAAATCTTTATCCATGACAGCTAATCACTAAAAACTTATTATCAAGTTTCGTAAATTTAAAACATTGACCAGCAAACAATCGAAAGGAAACATTGAATGCAAGTACCCATGTCTTCGCCAGACCTCACCCAAGCTGAAATCGACGCAGTCTTGGAGGTGCTAAACACCCGTTGGCTAAGTATCGGTCCCAAAATCACAGAATTTGAAAAACTCTTTGCCGATTATGTTGGTACATCTCATGCCATTGGTGTCAATTCCGGCACGAGTGGTTTACATCTCGCCATGATAGCCGCCGAAATCGAACCCGGTGATGAAGTCATCACACCTTCGTTTAGCTTTATCGCTTCGGCAAATTGTGTGATGTATGAACGAGGGAAGCCCGTCTTTGTCGATATCGACCCCCTCACAGGTAACATGGACCCCGCGTTGGTTGAAGAAGCAATCACAGACAAAACCAAAGCTATTATCGTCGTTCATGCCTTCGGACAACCTGCTGATATGGACCCCATTTTAGATATCGCTCGTCAGCATAACCTGTATGTCATCGAAGATGCCTGTGAAGCCATTGGTGCAACCTATAAGGGACGCAATGCTGGAGCCATGAGTGATGCCTCCACCTTCGCCTTTTATCCCAATAAGCAGATGACGACAGGTGAAGGCGGGATGATTATGACCTCGCGCGATGATTGGGGAGATTTGTTCCGTAGCCTGCGTAATCAAGGACGTGATGTCTTTAATGCGTGGCTCAACCACACTCGTCTGGGCTACAACTATCGGATGGATGAAATGAGTGCTGCCTTGGGGATCGTCCAAATCCAACGTATCGAAGACCTCCTTGCCAAGCGCGCCCAAGTTGCTGACTGGTACAACGAACGCATCGACGAAATCGAGGGTATTCACAAACCCTTCATCGCCGAGACCACCACACGAATGAGCTGGTTTGTCTATGTCGTGCGGTGCGATGAGGCTATTGACCGCACTCACATGATGGAGCAACTTAAGGAGAATGGTGTACCGACCCGTCCTTATTTCACGCCGATACACCTCCAGCCCTTCTATCAAGAACAATTCGGCTGGAAACGTGGCGATCTCCCTCATACTGAAAAAGCAGGCGATACCTTCATGGCTTTGCCCTTTTCTGGTGTTATGACAGAGGAACAAGTCGATTTTGTCTGCAACCAATTGCGTGAATATCTTGCTATTGGGATAAAGGCATAACAAGAGAGATAAAGAGGCTTACAATCTTATCTGTAATGTAAGCCAATCTTTATTATCACTTTTTGCGAATTGCTACTATAATGAAAAGCATATGTATTCAACATAAGGAGCTAACTCTATGCTAAAACGTATGACCCTTGTTCTCATCTTGGCTTTGGGCGTTGTTGCCCTTGCCGCTGCACAATTAAACTTACTGCAAGCACAATTCGATCATGGCGATATCGTTCTCGGTGCAACGTGGAATGCCGACGAAACTTTAGTTCTGACCTACTCTAGCGATAGTACTGCCCGAATCTCAGATATTGATGGGACACAATTGGTTGAATTCACAGCCGCCGATGCCATCACTGGGGCGTTATGGAATGGAGATGAGTCTCTCCTTGTGACTTGGGGTGATGGCGCAAATGCACTGCTCTGGGCTTCAACTGGCGAACTCCTTGCGACCCTCGCTCATGGCGATGGAGTCAACGGCGCGCTTTGGAATGGGGATGAAACCTTTCTTTTGACCTCGGCGCTCGACGGCACAGCGCGTATTTGGAGTGCAACAGGAAATGAAGTCGCTTCGCTACAATTTACCGATGCGGCAGGCGGTGCAACATGGCTAGGAGACGATTCTCAAGTGCTATTCTGGGCAGATGACGGCACGGTGACCTTATCGGGTTTCGATGGCATTGATCTGTCCGAAGTCTACACGCTTCAACTGGGTGCTGGAGTCATCGATGCAGAAATGAATGGCGATCTCTCCCGTCTCATTACTCTTACTGATACAGACACCGGAATCACGGTTTGGGAAGGTGATACAGGAGAACCCATCACAGTTCTCGAACATGGTGATCTCATGGCTGGTGCAACTTGGAGTTCTGATGACCGTATCTTAGGTTGGTCAGAAGATGGCTCGGCACGGATTTGGGAATCTGGCGTTGCGCCCGTCATTTTGCCCCACAATACACCCGTTATTCATGCTGAATGGGTGAATGGCGAAACCCAAGTCTTAACCATCGCACAAGATGATCCTGTCTTCTATCTCTGGAATGCCAGTACTGGCGAATTGGTTCAGTCCTTTGACCATGAAGATATTTTTGTCCGTGGCGCGGCGATGAGTCCTGATGGAACGCAAATCGTCTCTTGGTTAGAAGACCCCGGTACCCTACGCGTCTGGAGTGTTGATACGGGTTTGGTCACTGCAACCCTCGAACATGCTGGCACCGAGTTTGGTGTTTTAGGTGCTGTGTGGAGTGCCGATAGCAGTCAGATTCTATCTTGGGGTGGCGATAGCTCAGCACGGATTTGGCAAGCGAGTGCCATTCCGTCCTTCTAGGTATCAACTTCTCTAGCAGAATCCAGCGCGCCTATTACGAAGGCGCGCTTTTCTTTTTGTTAGGAAATCGTAAGGCATGGTATATTAGCTTAATGGATATTTATTTACTTGTATTGCAGGACAATATGGGAGCAAGATCGTAATGAGGCGAATCTTAGCCACATGCACTGTTGTTGTAATCTTTTTCACCCTCCTCTCAACCAACTATGCTCAAGATGCACCCCAAACTCCAGACGGCAATTTGATTGGATTTATTCCCATTGCCGAGAACGTCGAACGTCCCATCTATGTGGACAATGCCAACGATGGGAGCAATCGATTGTTTATTGTCGAACAAGCAGGGCGAATACGCATTGTGCAAGATGGCGAACTCTTAGAAACACCCTTCCTAGATATTACGGATCGCATCACCCCCCTCGAGGGATTTTCTGAACAAGGCATGGTCGGTTTTACTTTCCATCCAGAGTACGCAGACAATGGACGTTTCTTCGTGTCCTATACCAATCGACTCGATGAAGCCCTCATTGTTTCTGAATTTCAGGTTACGGATGACCCCAATGTCGCGGACCCTGATAATGAACGAATCATTCTGTACATCACGCAACCACAATCGGACCATAATGGTGGGCAACTTGCCTTCGGACTTGACGGTTATTTCTATGTGGGCGTTGGGGATGGGGGCGGTTACAGCGACCCCGAAAACAATGGACAAAACCCAAACAACTTTTTAGGTGCTATTTTACGCATTGATGTAAACCGAGATGATGCGATTTATGGCTTATTACGTGATAATCCCTTTGTCGGGACTGGCGAAGGAGCTAATGAGATTTGGGCTTATGGCTTACGTAATCCCGTCCGTTTTAGCTGGGACGAACAAACAGGCGATATGTACATCCCTGATGTTGGACAAGCAACATGGGAAGAAGTCAGTTATCTGCCAGCTGGGCATGAGGGAGGAGCAAACTTTGGCTGGCCCCGTTTTGAAGGCTTCGCCATTCATCGCCCAGAAGTTCCACCACAACTTGATATGGTCTTGCCTGTATTAGCCTATGAACATAGCCTCGAACGTTGTGCGGTTATCGGGGGATATGTTTATCATGGCACAAAAATACCCGATTTAGCGGGAAATTATGTCTATGCAGATTGGTGCAGTACGGGTCTGTACTACCTCTTCCAAGATGAAAATGCCCAATGGGAAAGCAATGTGTACCTCTGGACTCTGCTAAATATTACCGGTATTGGACGCGATGAAGCTGGTGAACTCTACTTCACGTGGTCATCTCCGCAGGATAACCAAGGTGGGCTAATGAAAATTGTCCCACTCGCAGAATATCCCGACGCCATCACAGTCGCACCCAACGAAATCGAGGAACTTTATACAACGCGCGAAGACCCATCAATTGTTGACCCAGATGAAGAAGTTGCCCCACCTACTGGGGGAGACGACCCACCACCTCCAACACCAGAAAATGGGGATGAAGATGAAGGGACAGATACCTCTGAAGAAGTTCCTAACTTCTAAACCAACATTGCACGCAATATCAAGCGGACGGTCCGAGTGGACCGTCCGCTTTTTTGGATAGTAGAACAAACTATTTTCAAACAATCTTGACAATTTCCTAACAATCCAATGTCTTGACCTTCACACTGTATGAAGGTTTAGAGTAGGTGTATCAACGACAAAAGAGAGCAAGATCAATGTTCCAAATTGGTGAGTTTTCCAGAATAGCACAAGTCTCCGCCGCCCAATTACGCAATTACGATCAGTTGGGGCTATTCACACCAGAAGTCACCGACGCGCGATCGGGGTATCGCTTCTATAGCGCGAATCAACTGCCGCAACTCAATCGGATTATCGCACTCAAAGAGATGGGCTTGTCCTTAGCACAAATCAAGCGATTGATTGATGATGACATCTCATCCGATGAATTGCGCGGCATGTTGATGATGAAAAAAGCACAAATCGAGCAAACCCTCCACGAAGAACTCGCCCGCATCCGTTATATTGAGTCGCGCATTGAGCAAATCAATATCGAAGGCAACATGGAAAATTACGACATTGTGCTGAAGTCTGTGCCTAAAAAAAAATATCTCTCTGTACGGACAATCCTACCGACACCAAAGCATAGTCGTATGTTTATCCAAGAAATGACTCATCTACTCCCATCCAAAGTCAGTAAAAAAACGTTAGGACATTTCACAGCCGTTATGCACTCTGATATGTTGACAGAAGAAGATGTGGACATCGAGATGGGGTTTCAGATAGAAGCCGAAATTGACGAGGCGTTGTCGATCCCACTCACAAGTGGCGGTGCAATGCAAGTCGTCGAATTACCCGCCGAAGAACACATGCTCACCGTTACGCGAGTAGGACATCCTAAGCTCGCGCACAAGAGTTACAGTGCCTTAGGCATGTGGGCAGAAGCCAATGGCTATCAATTCGTCGGGAGTGTTCGAGAAGTCTTCATTAATCTCATGCCACCAGATCGAATTGATGAAACCGTCGCCGAGGTTCAATATCCCGTCAAGCCAAAGGAAAACTTCTTTCCACAGCTGACCTAAGCATCACAATATCATCGCACTCAATATCAACGATTTAATGATGAGTTATGCCTAAGTGGATAACTCGATGGTCAAGAATTGTCTATCGACAAGCGCAGGAGGTGAACAATCGACAACAAGAAAAGCACAAGCAACAACAAATCATAGAAACATCAACTAAATCCAAGAAAGGAAACACATCATGCAATTCACACAACAAGTCACCGTTAATGCCTCAGCTGACCAAGTATGGGAAGTTCTCGGAAACCAGTTCAACGATGTGAGCAAATGGGCAAGTGTCGTGTTGGACTCCAAAGCCATCCCCGATTTACCCCCCGGAAGTGGACGCATTTGCAATGTCAAAGGCTTGGGCGAAACCTATGAAAAGCTCGAAAACTATGACGACCAAAATCGTGAATTCACCTTCACGCTGGAAAGCAAAAAAGTCCCCTTCTTCATGCGCCAAATCGTCAATACATGGCAAGTCAAACCACAAGGGGATAATCAAGCCCAAGTAAGTATGGTAGGCAATATCACTTTGATGCCTGTATTCAGTCAACTGCTCAGTGGCAGACTCAAGAAGAATTTCCTGAAGCAAGCCGATGGTCTTCTCGGTGAGCTGAAAGACTACGTTGAGCAAAACGTCGCCCACGTTTAGGTTGAAAAGCCAAAGGTAGACTGGAGCGAATCGCAATAGGACGGGTACAGAAGCAAGGTCTATGTTCGTTCCAGTCTATTTCGACATCCCAAATAACAGGACAAACTAGATCATACTGCAAAGGTGATACAGAAGATGACAAACTCAACTAGCGCACAACCCGCCCCACGAGACTTGATCCGTTCGATGATGCCCTATCTGTTTGGACGTAAAACTAAGGTAGAAGGCACAGTCGCAATACAGGAAACAAATAATGGGCAGAAGTTTTCGATCTATACACCGGCTGGATATGAATCTAGCTCGGGCCCCTTCCCAATCCTCTACCATCTGCATGGTGCGGGTATGTTCTGGTCATGGGTACATAAGGAGCTGTATTGGATAGCGACTGCACATGAGGCTTCCGTACGAACTGGCAAATCAACACCGATGGTTATTGTGAGTGCCTATGACCCCAGCAAGTTTTCGATGTGGGCAGACAGCGCAGATGGCTCGAATAACATTGCATCCGCCATACATAATGATCTTATTCCCTATGTTGAACAGAACTATAAGATAAAGCGAGAGCGTACTTCACGGTTTATTCAGGGGTTCTCAATGGGTGGCTTTGGCGCGACGACACACGCTTTCCAGCATCAAGACTTGTTTGGTGCAGTCGCAATTTGGGATGGTGCAATGCATGATTGGGAGACGATCACAGCAACTCGCGCGAATATTGTGACCAACCAATTTTCAAATTCAGAGGACGCATTCAACAAATGGTCACCTTGGGTATCAGCCGAAAATGCAGACTTATCCAGAACACCTGTCATGATTGTTTCAGGTCTTATGGTGGACTTTGCGGATCGGTACACGGAGTTTCTTCAAGGGCTAGGCGCACAGGTTACACGCTACAGCGAAGACTGTAAGCATGAAATGAAATGCCTATCGTCAAGAAGAGGTCAATCCATCTTTGAGTTTTTTACAGGAGTGACTTCATAGCATACGAAACTCAATTAGTACAAAATAGAAAGGAGCATCCAATGACACAACAAGATAACACCGTCAACTTTCCAATCTGGTTCACCCTGCTCACAGGTCTACTCATCATTTCCAACCTGTTCATCTTTGGCATCATCACCTTGCTCAGTCCGGGAACCACCTTCTATGAAGCCGGCAGCAATGCCTACTTCCCGATTCAGTTCTTCGCCGTGCGCCACATCGCCTTTTCCATCCCACTCATCCACGGTCTCATCACCAAAAACCCAACAATCTTACGAACACTCTACACCGTCTTCATCATTATCTCAGTCTTGGACATCGCCTTGCTTGCCATCAACGACTACTACATTCCATTAATCGGGGATTTCGACCTACCCGTCAAAATCCTAATCGCCATCGGTGCATTCTTTGTCCCCATGGCAATCGGCTTACATCATCTACGCAGTTATCAGGATTAAGGAGAACATCCCCATGAAATTGCACCTCGAACAAGAGATTAATGCCCAAGCCGACAAGGTTTGGGAGCTTCTGGGACCCCAATTCGCGGACATTTCAGAATGGGCTTCCGGTCTGGAGTATTCCAGAAGCATCACGCAAGATGAAGTTCCGGCTGACTATTCAGTAGACCCATCAGCACCTATACTAGGACGTGCCACCCCAAATCCTTTGGGCGAACTCAGAGAAATCTTAATTAAATACTCTGATGCAGATAAAACCTTCACTTTTCGGGGAGCTGGTTTACCTCCGATGGTAAGCCGTGCCACCAACACCACCAAAGTCACAGAAATAGGCACAAACAAATGTCTTGTGACAATGGACATCCAAATGGACTTACGAGGTCCCTTCAAACTATTTGACCCCATTCTCCGTCGTCGCTTCGCCACCTCACCCAAAGGTCCAGCAGGCGTAATCCAAGACCTTAAAGCCCATTCCGAATCAAGTAATGCACCAGTTCCAGTATAAAAGCGGTCTTCTATCGTGGTATTTCTATCATCGTGAAACACCACTCTAATAATTTTGGTGACACACGAGGTTGGGTGGTTGTGAGAGGAAGCCCAACCCCGTTTAACACGCGTTCTATCCAAACACAATGAAAGGACTCCAAAATGGAAGTCAATCGTCAAATCTCAATAAACGCATCAGCGGATAAGCTCTGGAAAATTCTGGGGGCGGATTTCGGCAATGTTGATGTGTGGGCAAGTCGAATGCTCGAATCACAAGCAAGCGATGGACTCAGTTCGCTAGGTGGACGTATCGTCACAACTGTGGAATATGGTGAAGCCCAAGAAATCTTGTATGAGTTCGATGAAGCACAACGGCAACTGGCATATACCGTGCAGGCGAAAGGTCTACCCCCGATTGTCAAAGATGTGACAACAGGCTGGCGAGTGGAACCCAATGGTGAGGATCAATCCATCGTGCATATACAATTCAAAGCCAACCTCACCGATGAGTCCATGAGTGACATGATTCATCAACAATTCGGGATGGGACTTGAAAAGCTCTTTGCGGAGTTGAAATACTTTGCCGAAAATGACCAACCACATCCCTATAAGCAGGAGCAATCGGCATAAATCACATACCACTACTAACTTTGGTGATCCACGAGGTTGGGTAACTGTGAGAGGAAGCCCAACCCCGTTTCACACACAATCTATCTACAGTATAAGGAGTTACACATGAAAGGCAATACATTCGTCCGCCTCTTTAGCTTCGTTCTTAGCCTCTCACTGCTGGCAACCATTGGTGTTACAGCCCAACAACGCCCTGAACCTGTTGTTTATGAAGGCATCGAGTTCCCAGACCTACCCTATCCCTCGCGTTGGATTGAGGTCAACGGCTCAAAGATGCACTATATGGAAACAGGCGACCCGGCAGGCACACCTATTCTCTTGCTCCACGGTAATCCAACATGGTCGTACTTATGGCGTAACATCATGCCTCATTTGGAAGACAGTGGTCGCGTGATAGCCCCTGACCTCATTGGCATGGGCTTGTCCGACAAACCTGACATTGGCTACACCTTTGTCGAACAGCGCGAATACTTGTGGGGCTTCATTAACGCTATGGAACTTGAAGACATTGTACTCGTGGTTCACGACTGGGGTTCTGGATTAGGCTTCGATTATGCCCGTAATCACCAAGACAATGTGCAAGCCATCGCTTTCATGGAAGCCTTACTCGCTCCGCTTCCAAGCACGGATTTTCTCAGCCCAGAGAATAAACAATTCATTGAGACAATACGAGCAACGGATGGCAGTGGTGAAGCCATGATTATGGGACAAAACTTCTTTATTGAAGGATTCGTTCCACAAGCCATTGTTCGTGAGCTATCCGAAGACGAGCTAAATGCCTATCGCGCACCCTACCCTACACCAGAAACCCGTCTACCCGTCTTCGTCTGGCCCAATCAAATCCCAATTGAAGGTGAACCAGCAGAGGTTCAGGAAATTGTCGGGGCTTATGCAGAGTGGCTACCGCAATCTGACATGCCAAAGCTCCTGCTTTATGCAACACCCGGAGCATTGATCCCAGAAACAGCTGTTCCGCAGATTATCGAGACATTCAATAATCTCGAAGCTGTCCATATCGGCGCAGGGCTTCACTTCGTTCAAGAAGACCAACCCGATGTCATTGGCGAATCCATCGCGGAATGGCTGGGTCGTGTCGTCTTTGCTGACTAAGTAAACAATTCACATCGCACTCAATCAAATCCAGAGGCAATCTAATCAGGTTGTCTCTTTTTGCACACTATAAAAACATAACCACACACTCAATGATGACATTGCAGAGAGTCCAAACATGAGGCATCAAGCCAATAGGTTGATTCACTTGTCAAGGTTGATTCTTACATTATATTACTCATGATAAGTTAAGTCGAGATGTCCTTTTAGGGGTATGAAATGGCTAAAAACGGTGCCTTTTGGAGTCTTTCAGGTCGGTTGCGAGGGTTTTCGAGATATTTGTCCACCGTTTTTATTAGGAATCAATAGTTTTTCGATTGGATTAAGGTTAGGGTTTTGCCATTTTTGTTGATAATCCGTTGTTTTTAGGTTAACAATTCGTTAGTAAATTTACCCAAAATAATGCCCAAAATATCCTAAAAATCGCGCAACAAATGGATAGCATCCCCACCATCTCAGCAGGTATCATCATCACGGGATATGACAACTAGGAGACACCACTATGACCAATCTTGGCATCATGTTTAAGCGTAGCTATCCACCAGAACATATCATAGCATTTGCCAAACAAGCTGAATCCGCTGGCTTTGATGAACTATGGGTGGTGGAAGATTGCTTCTATGCAGGTGGTATCGCCCAAGCCACCACAGCACTCGCCCATACACAACACATTAAGGTAGGTTTGGGTATTACGCCTGCTGTTTCACGTAATCCGGCGTTTATAGCACTCGAAATTGCGAGCTTAGCACGCATTGTTCCCCAGCGTTTTCTACCCGGTTTGGGGCATGGTGTCCGAGCATGGATGGAACAAATCGGAGCCTTACCCAAATCCCAACTCGGCGCGCTAGAAGCCTATACCAAGGCGATTCGGGCGATACTACAGAGTGAATCTGTCACAATGCAGGGCGAATATGTCAATTTGGATGCCGTGCAACTCGAATATCCCATTGAACATATTCCACCGATTCAATTAGGTGTGCGGGGTCCCAAATCACTCCAATTATCGGGGCGTGTCGCCGATGGCACAATACTGGCAGAAGGATGTTCTCCAGCTTATGTCCACTGGGCAAAAGAACAAATCGACAAGGGGCGACAAGAAGCAGGTCGCACAGACCATCATCGTATTACTGTCTACATTTATTGGTCAATGGATACAGATATTGCGCTTGCTAAACAACGGATTCGTCAGCAACTCATCAGCCGAATCATGGCAGATAAGCTGGACATCTACCTCAAGCCGACAGGCTATGCGGAGCAAGTGGAAGCATGGATAGAACAAGGTGGCGAGACCACCCTCAGAGATAACATCCCCGATGAATGGCTTCACCAGTTTGCAGTCGTAGGAACAACCGATGACTGCCTCCAGACCATCCAAAACCTAGCTAAAGCAGGTGTAGATAGCGTCGTGTTAGTCCCGATGATGGACACTGAACCCGCCCTATCGACCTATGCCAAGCAAGTGATTCAGGCTTTATGATTGTGCTATGAGTTGGCTTGAATAATCGACTCTATATCAAGTACTACTTGTTGATTGTTCTCAAAAACAATGCCGTGAATACCAAATTCACAAGCGGAATCAATATTCTTCTGAACATCATCAATAAAAATGACTTCTTGTGGAGATAGTTCAAGCCGTTCACAAGTTAAGGCATAGATACGAGGGTCGGGTTTCATCATGCCAACCTCATGCGAATAAATGATGAATTCGCTGAGTTGGCTAAATTGATAACGGGCTTCTTCTCTTTCACGCGCCCCTACGAAACTATTGCTGAGAATGGCAACCCGGTAGTTCGCTCGTAACTCTCGACAGTAATCAATCAGTTCAGTATTTGGTATTCCGACATACTCTTCCCAGATGTCATCCATAAACGCTTGGACTTCGGATTCATTAATGCCCAAAATGCCACCCACTTGCACATGAACATCATCTAATGTGATTGTCCCAACACTCCCAGCATACCAAACTTCAGCGAGTTTCTTGTTAAGTTCACCTTCTTGTAAATGGAGCTTTTGTTCCCATATACCCCTAACACCAAGATCAGGGATATATTCCAACACACCACCAATATCAAAGACAACCGCTTGAATGGACATTGCTAAGCAATTTCTTCTCTTTGGATAATAAGGAAATCGCTAATTAAACACATATCCCACGCCGAGTTCATTGTGGATATAGCGCACACTATCGGTTGTTGGCTCTAGCTTCTTGCGGAGACGGCTGATATTCACCCACAAGTATTGCTTCTCTGCACTATGTTCGGGTCCCCACACTTTCTGTAGCAACTGCTCATGCGTAATCACTTGCCCCATGTTGAGTGCGAGGATTCGCAAAATGTCATATTCAATCCGCGTCAAGGGAACAGCTTTGTTATGCAAGAACACCTGACGACGCGCAAAATCAATCCGTAAATCCCCAATTTCGAGATCATCCATCACACGGTCTGCGAGCTTTTGCCGATTGAAGACAATATCAATCCGCGCCATCACCTCGTTCAAATCCATCGGCGGTGTGATGAATTCATCAGCTCCAGCTTTCAAGCCTTGCGTGCGGTCAATCTGATTATCGCTAAACAGCATCACTGGAACTTCACTGCGCTTCCGCATCCGCGTACACACTTGCAAACCATCCATATCCGGCAATTCGGTATCGAGAAGAATCAAATCCAGCCGAATCAAGTCAATATCCCGCAGAGCATCCGACCCTTCATCATAAATGACCAGTTCATAATCTTGTTGCTCCAACAAACCTGCTATCTGCCGAAGCAACTGCGTCCGTCCCTGCACCACCATAATCGTCCGCATATTTCGGCTCGGCGCACTGAGTCCCTCTTGCGGTGGGATTAAGTCACCTGTTTCCAGCGATGGAGATGTGACTGTGATGACCTCACCTTCACCTATCGGCAGGTTCATCCCGATAATCGTAGAGTTGGTCGTATCCCGCACCCAGATGCGCCCGCTATGAGCCTGCACTATCTCCCGCGCAATATACAGTGCGATATTCGCCGAATTTTCCGTCTGGTTCGCTTTCATATTTTCTAGGGAGGGGTAATGCATTAAATCTTCAAGATACGAAGTCGTCAAACCACCGCGAATCTTGTAGGTCAAAATCACTTCAGAATCATTCGATTCAATATCAATGGCAATGGCACTCCGCATGTTACTCAATTGCAACACACTTTGCAGGATATACTGCACCGCTTGCTCTATGCGGAATTCATCCACCTCAATGCGGGGTAAATCCGGCGCACTTTGCACTTCGGGACGGGTATTATAGGCTTGCATCGCTTGACTATAAATTACCCGATTCACCAATGCCGAAACATCTGTCCGCGAACGCTCTAAGGGCAAGCCATCACTTTGCACCCGATTAAATTCAATCAGGCTATCCCACAGCGTCCAGACTCCATCAATCTTCTGGCGCAACTGCCCCAGATAATTCCCACGCTCCTGATGACTAAAGCGACTATGCTGCTCTAGTAACATCGACAACGAACTACGAATCTCGGAGAAGGGCAAGCGTGTCTGTGAGGTCAGCAAATCAAACGCTACACTATTCCCAATCGGCGCGGCTTGACCGGGCAATTGACTCCGAATCACACCAATCCAACCCGTATGTCGCTCCATATAGCTATCCAATAGGATAAACTCGATATACAGCATACGGTCTGGATTCGTCAGGGTAATCTGTTCCAATAGATAGTTGCGATTGGCAAAGGTATCCGGGTCTTCGAGGTCACGGAGTGCATTATTCAGAGTTGTGCGGGTATCCGCGACATTGTTCGATACATCCGCCAGAGCATCCACCAATACTGTTGCTGACTCACCCAATACATGATTGCGACTGATGCCCGTTAGTTCAGTAAATTGCAGGTTGCAGAACGCCACCTTGCCTGTCCCATCGACGAAGAAAATCCCCTCCGACACACTCAACAGAATCGCTTCAAGACGATTACTCTTCTCCTCCATCGCCTTGACCAGCGTCGTCCGTTCCCACGCTTGTCCCGCCACCTGAGCAATTCCTCGAATGAGATTAATGGTTTCGAGTTTGAGTTCATAACTCCCAGAAATGGTCACCATCAAGCCACCGACAATCCGCGCGGAATCCGTGACGGTGAGAATCAGCAGTTCTTGTCCTACACTCACTTGGAACAGGGTACTCAGGGGGTCTCGTTGCAATTGAGTTAGGGGCATCTTGGTATAAAGTTGCTCGCCCATCTCATTGATTTTGCGCGTGATTTCCCCTGTATCATACAAACGATGGAAATTGTTCTCAATATTTTCATTGACGGCGGCGACGATGAGTTCTTTGTCTGACTCATCCGGTTCGTCCAAATAGAACCACACGAGCGAATTACTGACACTCGGCACATCTTGCGTCTGGTGACGGAGAGTCGTCGCAATCGTTTCGAGTGAATCCGTTGCCGCAAAGTTCTTCCATGCCCGCAACAAATGCTGGCTAAATTGGAAGTCTAAATTCTGAGCATAGTAATAACGCACATTGTTATAGGCAACCACAAAGGATGAAGCCAATAATTCATAAATCACCAAATCCGCATTGCTAAAGTTCTGGTCGGGCTTGGCATAGATGGTCATCACACCCGTTGTAAACCCCTGATACTTCAAGGGAGTCATAATTACTGCTTCTGCATCGGGAACCGCCAAAATCGGCTGATAAAAGGGGTCCAGTGCAATATTGCCATAAATCTGACTAAAGCCCATATTGAGCGTCCGCACAAAGGGATGATGATCTTCCAGCGCGACATTGCTTTCAAACAGACCTGACTTCTCAATCGTGTCTTTCGTGCCTGCATAGAGCTGGAAGTCGTTGCCTTCCGTCAGCAGAATCGCAATCCCATACAAATCGAGACTTTGGCAGGCTTGGTCAATGGTTTGTTGAATGAGTTGGCGGGGTTCGGTGAGCATCTGCAGACTCTGTGAAATATCTGCCACAGACCGCAAACGATTGTTCCGCCGACTCAAAACCACCTTCTGTCGTTTCTGTTTCATCAACAGCGTGATACTGCGATGCCATTCGCTACTGCGGGTATCATAGGGCATGACATCATCCGCACCGCGACTCAACAGGTGCATCAAATCAGACAATGCCCCTTCATCCGCAATGACAATAATCGACAAAAAGGCGAATTGTCGTTTCATCTCCTCAACTGCTTGGGTCAAATCATCTTTGAACACTTCGTGGTCGAGAATGAGAATATCAAAGGGGTTTTCTGCTAATTCTTGCAGAGCAATTTGCACATCCGTGAAACTGCTTACACTGTAGACCTCATCCATAAAGGTAAGGTTCTTCTGCATCGTTTCCGTGCAAATTAATAGGATTCGGATTCGCTCAATATTAATCACAAAACTACCGTTCAGATTGCCTTAAAAGTGATAGAAAAATTATACTATGCCACCATGCCCCTTACAAATAAGGAACATTTTGCTTGTTGTCTCTCAGTCAGTTTGAAAGATGTTAGAAAATGCATAGCGCATGCAGTATCTACGCGCACCATTTGCAACATTATCCCTGTTTTGTAATACGCTGAAATCGAAGAGAGAAGCTATTGCACCATAAAACAGAACGATGCCTGCATCTATTGCGTCTTCGGGCTGTGTCTATTCGACCCTCTGTGGTTCAATAACTAATCACTAAAAACTAATCACTAAAAACTAAGAATCAATGCCCAAACTCAACACACCAATCCGAACCACCCTCTGCTATATTGTCTTTGCACTGTTGGCGTTGGCGATCGTCATGCTCCACACCCATCATTTTCAGGGACGTGCTTATCGTCAGGATGAAGCATGGTCGGTGCAACATGCCTTAGAAAATGTCGCCGAGTTGGGTTTAATCGGGCATGTCTCGCGTATCGTCACAGAATACGCCGCAGAGTGGTTCTCTGTGGATATTTGGGTCGCCCTCTTTGGACATAGCGAAAACATCACACGCTTCTATTCCACCTTGATGACCCTGCTTGGTCTTGCCTTCCTCTATCGGCTAGCAACTGACCTCTTCAATGCACGAGTCGGCTTCTTCGGGGTGATTGTTTTGGGGACGCTCAACTTCTTCATGCACTACAGCCACGAGACCCGTCCCTATGCGCTCCTGATGATGACCACTGTCGGCTTTCAATTCTGTTATCTGCGATTCTTACAGACGACTCGCTGGCAGGTCGGGGCATTAGCGGTCTTTTTGGCTGTGTTCATGCTTTATCAACATTCGTTTATGGTCTATGTCGTCGCATCGCATGGCTTTGTCCTTCTATTCTTCGTCCGCTGGGATGTCCGACGCTACATCGGTTCAGCCATCATATTTGGCGCATCTGCCCTCCTCTATCTTCCGCGCTACTTCATCATCTTCAATGACCCGCGCTATTCCGGTGGGATTGAATATGCCCTCTCCAGTGATGCGGAGAGCGGAAACATCTTGATTGAACAAATGATGCTCCGCCCCGAAGTCTTGGGCTTGCTTCTATTATTAAGTGCGGTTCTGGTGCCACTCGCAATCAGCTTACGTCATCAATGGAACGGGATGCGCTTTTCGTCGGTCATCTGGAAGCCCGCATATCTAGTCATTGTCCCCACACTGATACTGTTAGTTGCCTTCTACTTAAACACCCTCGTCCCTAGTATGACGCCCCGCAACGTCAGCGTGATACTACCTTCACTAGCCATCCTCGTCGCATTGGGGATTGTTAAATTCCCGTGGCAGATACAAGGTGTGGTACTCGGCATGATTGTCTTTGTCGCCGTCACTCAATATGAACCCGTGGTCGCCAATGGATCTTATCTTGAGATGAATGACGAATTATCGCACTGGTACACACCCGAGGATACTCGCATCTTGATATCGGCTGGCTCATTGTGGGAGCATGTCCCCATCAGCTATTACTTGCAATATCGCATGCCGTTCACGCTGGATAATGAAGACCTATTCCACATAACCGTCGGACGAACCAAGCATTTCGAAACCATCCCCGACCCACCCGTCAACATCGCTCTTGCCCGTGAAACAAATGATGATCGTGATGCGCCCCGTCTCGAAAGCAATCTACAGGCTCTCGAAATTTATGTAGGAGATAGTCCCAAGCTCTTTTGGATCGAAGCAACCACATGGGATTTACTGGAACCCTATTCCGTATGGCTATTAGAACGTTATGTTCCCTATCGCACGGTCACTGTCGGCGATGAGAGTCATTATCACCCTATCACCATCACCGAATACCGACGCATCCCAGATAAAATTGAGACTGTCTTCCAATTTGGGGATTTCACTATCGAAAACTGGCAACTACTTAATGACAACCAAGTCCAACCCTGCCAGACCATCACCCTAGAGAGCTGGTGGCAAAGCCAGACCATCCCCGACCAAAATTACAACATCACCGTCGCCCTGGCTAATGCAGACGGGAACGGAGTCACCCAATCCGACGGCGCACCGTCAGACATCCTCACGGGCTTATGGCAAGCCGAGCAACTCTATGTGGATGAACGACAACTCACCATCCCCTGTGACCTTGCCCCCGGAGACTACAACCTCGTACTCGGGATGTATGCTCTCGACAATCCCGACCAACGCCTCGGAGAAACCGTCTATCTCACCACGCTCATTGTTGAGTAATTGATGGGTTTGTAAGGCAGTTTGTAAGGTGATTTTTAGGTCAAAGTACGGATCTGCCAAGATTACAAGTAGTATTACACAAGATTAATAACAGAAATGATAATTATCGACGAGAATTTAAGAGAGTTTGTTAGGTTAGGTCAAGGCGACCTCGTTACGCTTATAGAGAACTGACAATAGGTGTTGTAAGGGTGTGTCTAAACGCAGTCATCCAAGACATCAAGATGTTGTTTCAAATCTTGTCTGTTGCTCTCAGAATAGGTTCGCAGGGATAAACCGTTGGCTTTGCTCAGAGCCAACTCTAGGGAATATGATGTGTCGACTGCGAAAAATCACCTAACAGCAAGACCTGTTGGTCAAGCAATAATCAATTGGAGCGCATTGGGGTGCGCTTTTTTTCTTCTTACTCCTCATTTTTGCCTCAGAATCACCCAAAATGGATAAGCTGCTTCACTTTACCTAATTTAACTTAAACGTTTATTCTGCCCTTACAATTTTCATAAATAAAAGTGCCTAACAAGAATTTCTTTACTTTGTTAGGTTTCACCAAAAATTATGCACTAAAATAAAGAGTTAACCTAAAAATTCAGTAATTTCCATTAAATCTTAATTGTAATTCGGTGTTTTTATGCTATATTCATATCATCAAAGCAGGGTCAGCCTAACAAACTAACATTTACTGACCGGGGTTATCACAAATACGTGTAAGGAAAACACAATGTTCCTAACAACACTACTCACACTCATCGTCGTCTGGTTTGCCATCTCAATTCCTGTGAGCTTAGGCATGGGGCAACTGCTCACTCGCGCATCACAATTGGAACTGGAATTCGCTGAGTAAGATTGCAACACGTTATACAACTTTATTACTAGACTTTTTACAAAGATGGAACTGCCTGCCTTGCGCGGGCGGTTTTTGTTTTAGGGGCGGGTCTCTGTTCGTTTAGTTGTGTTATCTCATGTTGAATGATAAGGAGACCCACATGACGGACATCCACAGCAAGCACGACATCCTCACTTCATTACATACCCTTCACCAAGCAAGTATCAACACCATTACCCAACTGGCAGATGATGACCTATTCCGCGCAAGTGAGACTCGTTGGTCATCCGCCGGTTACGTGAAGCACCTTATCATGAGTATGAAGCCCTTTGCAAAGGGACTCCTTCTACCACGAGAACAGTTAGGGCAGATGTTTAGTACGACTGATCAAGGGTCGATGTCATATGCTGAATTGGTGGATAATTACCAAGCGAAGATGGCAACGGGTTTTGGAGCAGAGGATGCGGGAATCGTGCCTGTAAACTATCGAATGCCAGAAGACGTGACGGATGTAAAAGCCTATCTCATCGAAACATGGAATGAAGCAAATCAACGGTTGTTCAATGCATTAGAGAATTGGACCGAAGCCGACCTTGATATTTACCAAGTGCCTCACCCTGCGATTGGCAATATCACGATACGAGAGATGCTATTCTTCACCATCTATCACAATGAATTGCATCATGAAGACATCAAGGCATTCGTGACCGCTTGATACCACAGCAATTATAGAAGAGTTAAAAGCTGAACCGGAACAAGCGAGTGAACTTGAAGATTACCAAGATGGGAAGCCACTCGTTGGGATTTATATGGCATAATTGAAATATAAGCGTAGCTCACATACCGATAATCTTAGTGGTGAAACATGCTGATGACATTGATAATCATCATAGCAATATTAGGGGCATTTGCATTCTGGAAACTGTCTAATCAACGTCCATTTAATCCAGATGATGATATGCCAAAACGCAAGAAGGCTAAACGTCCTCCACTACCGCCGTTGGACGTGGATATTCAACCCCATTGGGTAAAGTGCAAAATTGAATATGAGCGCAGTACACAACGAGAGAGTCCGATTCAATCGATGTATTTTTCTTTTTATGATAAGAGCGAGACGCGCGTCCATTCCGAGAGTTATCGCAATCGAGAAGCCGAAGCCTATTCACCCCAATTGAGTAAACTGCTTGAAAGGGAAGGCTTTACATACAGCGAAAACTCATCCTATCGAGAATGGGAGACCTACATTTATGAAAGAAAGTCTGAACATTAAATCTGAATGATTTAATCGGCGCGCGTCATGGTTGATTGCACTATCACTCCATTGCAATCACCAGCTGTCATCATAAATGTGAACATTCCATTTTGATCAGTCATAAAAATATAACGCGAGGTTGCTGACTGTGTTGAAATTGAAAAGACATTATTTGCCTCTTGTGTTAGTGAGCTTCCAGAGACAGACAGATTTGCTCCATCTGATGACATGGTGATGGTGTGTGCTTCAATGGCAAGTTCACTTCCATTCAAACACGTATTTGAGCCGCCGCTTAACTCCCAATCTCCTACATACTGAGATAGCATATCATCACCGACTACTGGCAAGTCCAATGGTTCGGGAAATTCAATGACCTCATCCAAGTTGCCAATGGGGACATTCGCCACGTCTTCGGCTTCATAAGTGACCACTTCGGGTGCGCCACTGGCTAAACCATCCGCATCAAGCGGAACCTCGGCACGGAGTCCAGCAGGCACGCTGATAGAGACCCCTTCAGCCGTGACGATGGCTTCACCTTCTAACATCGTGATGGTCAT
>JANQRM010000651.1 GCA_028284565.1 Anaerolineae bacterium
CAAAGACTTTTTAGAGGCAGGCAAATCCCGCTTAGCTGGAGATACAAAACGTGAGGCAACACGAGAAGATGTTGCGGATCTTCACGCGGAGAATGACCAGTTGAAGCAAGTGGTAGCCGAGTTAGTGCTGAAGAATCGGGTGCTGAAAAAAAGTCTGACCGGCTTGGAGAGCGAGTGGGACGTATGAGTCGTTATTCCCAAGCTGAGAAACTGGAAATCATTCGTTTGGTGGAAGACTCCGAGCTGTCTGTCAAACAAACCTTACAAGAACTGGATGTGCCGCGCAGCACCTTTTACGACTGGTATCGACGCTATCGGGTCGAGGGACCGGATGGGCTGGCAGATCGTCACCCTCAACGTCGTCAATTCTGGAATAAGATCCCGCAACAGGTGCGTGAGCATGTCGTTGATGTTGCGCTGGAGCATACCGAGAAATCACCCCGTCAACTGGCCTGGTATATTACCGATACTGAGGGCTATTTCATCAGTGAATCCAGTGTCTATCGCATTTTGAAGGGTTATGACCTGGTCACCAGTCCCGCCTTTGAACTCGTGACAGCGAAAGATGAATTTGAGCACAAAACCAAACGGGTCAATGAGATGTGGCAGACGGACTTCACCCAGTTCAAAGTCATTGATTGGGGCTATTACTATCTGTGTACGATATTGGACGATTATTCACGCTATATTCTTGCCTGGCGACTGGCTCCCACCATGGGCAGCTCCGATATCGAAGAAACCCTCAAACTGGCAATGGCAAAGACACAACTCACCCATATCAAAGTCAAACATCGCCCCCATCTGTTGTCAGATAACGGCTCGGCTTTTATCTCCGATGCATTGAAACAATTCTTGAAAACTTACCAAATGGATCATGTACGGGGTGCGCCTTACCATCCGCAGACACAGGGCAAAATCGAACGCTATCACCGCTTAATGAAGTCCATTGTCAAGTTGGACAACTACTATGCCCCAGGGCAATTGGAACAAGTCATCGCTGACTTTGTCGATTACTACAACACCCAACGCTATCATGAATCACTAGAAAATGTTACACCGGCTGATGTCTATTACGGACGACAGCAACAGATTCTCACACAACGACAACTCATTAAGCAACAAACCTTACAACAGCGTCGAAAACACTACTTGCAACAAGTCGCTGGGATGAGGTAAAAATATAAGCATTGTCTCCTTTATTTCCACACCACTTCTGTCCGAAAGTATTCGACGACTTACAATCGGAAATTTGTATTCTGCTCTAGAGGATAAACATAAAATGCTGACATACTATGATAAAGCTCTAGCGGAATTCAATAGAGCCCTGTCATTTGAACCTGAAAATGCGGATGTACTTTTAAAGCGTGGCAACGTATATCGCAGCATTAACAGAGATAAAGACGCTTTACTAGACTATGACAAAGTGATTTCGCTAACACAATCAAGTGGTGAAGCATATAATAATCGGGGTAATCTTCACAGTGATCATGGTCGATTAAGGGAAGCAATCGTTGACTATACAAGGGCAATTGAACTCAACCCAGATCATGCTCGATATTACTTCCATCGTGGGCTAGCGTATGATCAACAACAAAACGATATTAAGGCGCTTCGTGATTTTGACAAAGCTTCTGTTCTTGATCCAACATGGGATGAAGCCCATTACAATAAAGGAGCATCTCTGGCAAATCTTGGTCGTTTTCAGGAAGCCTTACTCGCGTTCGAGCGTTCAGGTGAGTTTGGTTTTGAACAAGGCATACAATCTGCGCAATAGGTGAGGCAAATGCTAGGTATGCCGAATCCAAACCAACTGCTCAATGATCCACAAGCGGCGTTTGATGCATTTCAGCAGACAAAATCTCTCGATGATATGCGGGCTACCGTTAAGAAGTTCCCTATCCTCAAACAGATGGTTCCCACCATTGAAAATACTATAAATGAGCAAGTTCCACAGATACTAAAACCACTCTTTGAGAGACCTCTAGATAATCATCGGAGAAGGAGGCTAATCCAATTTTAAAACGTACTTTCGACTTCTTATCTAGCTTCCACCCTAGATTCGTACTCTTGGCAATTTCTTTATCCTTTTGGGAAGGGTGACCAAACAAAGAGCAACTGACACCTCCAATTTTCCTGTTTGGTATATGTTATCAAATAGGTGTTGGGTTGGGATTCCGTCTTTGGTAGGGAAGCCCAACACTATATGACACAAAATGGAGGAGGCTGTTGAAAAAGTCAGAACACACTTCACAGGATAAATAACTGTGGCTCAAAAATCTCTATTCTGAGCGTTTTGTGGTATTGATAATATCAATTTCACTTTAACTGACATTTTGCCATAGTATAAATGATCAGGTTGTTAGAATGCTCGCGCCACAAACAAGCCAAGCTCTTTAGTGATATGAATGGCACCACTGACATCTATCTCTCTCTGGACAAAGGCAATGAATTCATCTAATTGTTTGCCAACTAGAACTTTACTAGTGTCGCCTATTGATAGAACATAATCAACAAAAGGTTGAGGTTCTGTCACGATCAATCCATCCGGACGACGGTGCAGAGTAACTTCAGCAAAAAATGGTTTGATCTGTGATGCTCCATTTTCCAGTGAAAAAGTCCTATCAGTATCTTGACCCCAGATAACCATTTCGGGTGCAAAACGATATATGCTCTGATGCAGTTCCTGCATATGCTTTTCACCAACGGTCGCTGCATAGAGTTGTCCGCCAGGCTTAAGTACACGACTGATTTCACCTAATGCAGTTGGGCGATCTGGCACATGATAAAGCATCGAATTGGCAAATACTGCATCAAACATGTTATCCTCAAAGGGAATAGTTTGAGCATCGACTTCAAGGTAACTATAACGTTTGCTGTCTTCACCTAAATGAGCTTGGGTAGCATTTAACATTCCAGACGACAAATCTGTGAGCATCACCTGCCAGCCTGATGGAATGCGCTTTCGGTTGAGAAACCAGAAATCACCGCGACCACAACCCAATTCTAAAATATGACTGGTTGAAGGAATGTCAATCTGATCAAAAAGCCATTGATACCAAGGATAAGAATTACTGCTAAAACGCTCATGTAGACGAGTACGCGCTTCAAGATTGGCTGCACTACGATACTGCTCACTCTTTAGATAGTCGGGGTTGGAGAAATTCGACATGTATATTGTACCTCACCCTACGATAGTCAGGTTTACTCTTTAGATATTTTACACGTAACTTCAGACAATCCTCATAAGATTCCTATTTGGAAGCATTGAATTCATTTGCTTGACAGGTACTACTCGAATTTAGCGCAAATTATGTTTTTTCAGCCATCGACTGAAATTAGCTTCTGTTGTTTCATATCTTTGGGCGATAAACTTCTGTGTTGAACCATTAGCAAGCAGAGCTTCGATTTCTGGACGAAATTTATCTAACTTGCTCTTGCCAACGCCCTTAGGTCTCCCTAGCTTCACACCAGCTTTTTTCTTCGCAAGTAGAGCTTCTTTCGTACGTTGGCTGATTAAATCACGCTCGATCTCAGAAGCCATTGAAAACGCCATTGCAATAATCTTGGATTGAATAGAGTTATCCAGTTGCCAGTTACCCTTTACCGAATAAATATTGATCTCTTTTTGGGAGGCAATAGAGAGAATTTCCATACATTCAAGCATTGAGCGGCCCAAACGAGATAGCTCACTGACAAGCAACGTATCTCCTGCTTGAAGCTGGTCTAGTATCTCAGCAATTTTTCGCTTCTTCCACGAAACCCGACCAGATGCAGTTTCTTCGATCCATTCGACTCGTCCCAAGCCTTTATCATTAGCTAAGTGCAGAATATCAGCTTTATTCTTTTCAATGTCTTGATCGGTTGTTGAAACCCGTAAATAGGCGATGGTGCGAGGCTGATTCATTTGAATTAACTGAAAGCCTTGTTTTGTATAATTATTCTTGTCATCATATCAGTGACTTTCAGTGAAGTATAGTTGTCGAATAATCGATCTTTTTCCGATAAGATGCAAAGAAATTGTCACTTTAGCAATTTCCTTGCATACTATGAGTAAATCTAATCGACCCATATTTTGCGTCATTTGAGTAGATTTAATGGTCGTTATTTTTATGAGCCTGCTTTTAATATGTTTTAACCATGTGATTTTCGTTTTCGAGAGAGACACAAAGGATATATGCTATTATGGAATTTATTGAACCCCGAGACCTAGGTGGTGGTCTTACCTTGCGCCATGCAATTCCTTCCGATGCAACAACATTGCATCGATTCAATGCAGGAACTCACTATGAAACTCTGGGGCAGAGTGTAGAGCAGATGGTGGCTGGACAATACCCGAATATTGATGCGAGTGACTTTCTTTTGGTTGAAGATGTCAATGAAAACAAGATCGTAGCATCGGGTAGCATTCTGAGTCACACTTTTCAGTATGCCAATGTTTCATTTGAGGTTGGTTACTTGGAAAATATCGGAACAGACCCAGCTTATAGGCGACGCGGGTTGATGCGAACGATTATTGAAGCGTTGCACGAAGTTAGTAACGCCAAAAATCAACTAGTGCAGATGGTTGGAGGTGTTCGCTAGTTCTATCGAAGTTTTGGGTATGAGTATGCATTGTCTGCGCCCGGTAAGCGAGAATTCCCACTAAATTTTGTTCCTTCACTACCAGAGGGCGAGAGTGAACCATATGATGTTCGATCATCAGAAGAAGATGATATATCCACATTGATAGAGTTGTACGAGCAACAACGGACAAAGAAATTGATAACAAGAACACGTCCCGAATCCCTTTGGCGCTTTCACGTCGCAGAACAAGATCAAGGGGCGTTAGGCAAAGCCTTCTATACTATTCTAGACGCTTCAGAAGCGATAGTAGGATATTATGGCACTTGGGCTGATTACCCTTTTGGTAGGCTCATCATACGAGAGTTAAATGTAAAGAAAGGCACATCATTAAACTCGATACTCCCAACAATTCTTCGGCATATCAGCAACTTCGTTGAAGAGAATTCGGCACACTTTGGTGGATTTCAGCCTACGTCAATCACTTTTGATCTAGGGTACGATGAAACACAGCCACACGATGTATTTGGTATCCTAAATTCAAAACTCACGCCATATCATGGCTGGACTTGGTATATGCGAGTTCCAAATCTTGCTCGGTTTATACAACATATCGCCCCAGCATTGAACCAACGCTTGGGTGCTTCCGATATTGTCCCTTACGATGATGATCTGAAGATTAGTTTTTATAACAAGGGAATTCACTTGTCATTCGAGAGAAATCAACTGGTAAAGACTGAAATTTGGAACCCATCCGACATTGAGGAAGGTTATGATGCAGCCTTTCCTGACCAAATCTTTCTGCAACTCTTGTTTGGGTATCGTTCCTTAAAGGAACTGCGGTATGCTTTTCCAGATTGTTGGACAACTCACAAGTCTACGCTTTTATTGAACA
>JANQRM010000661.1 GCA_028284565.1 Anaerolineae bacterium
TTTAAGGATTTCGATGGTTTCATCCACTGAGGGTTCTTCGACGCGAATGATTTGGCTGTTTTCATTGATAGCACTCACGCCATCAATCCGTGCATTGTATTCTTTATCTGTCGTCGTGCAAATGATGACTGGGTTATCTTCCAAGAAGGCTTTCTGAATGAGTGAAACAGCTTTGCTGAATTCCGCTTTGATGGGTCCCCCAAAGAAGCGATGAATGTGTGGGATGAAGAGGATGCCATTGTGAGCTTTGCTCAGTCCAGCCCGAACCGCCGCTTTGTCATCATCAAGCAAAGCAATCTCATCAATTTGGACGAGGCTGGCTAATCCGGCAGGTCCTTTTTCTTCGGCGATGAGTTGTGCCAAGCTGTAGGCAAGGGTGCGTTTGCCCACACCGTCGGGTCCCACAAGGATGATGTGTCGGTTGATGCTTTGGGAAAGAATATTGATAATCTCGCGGAGCAAGTCTTCTCGATAATAAACCGGAGTCAATATCCCGCGTTTGGTCTGGCGGACAAAATCATGTGTCGTTCCACTAGAGCGCACCCCACCCGGAATAATCTGGCTGGAGTCGTTGTAGATGTCTTTAATAGCTTTGGGTGTAATACCATACTGCCGCAAAATCCCGCTTGTACTGACGGCGTTCTCTGCCATCACACTCAGGATGTGGTCGGTATCCATGCGAGTTTCATTCATCGCATTAGCGGCACTCAGCGCATCATCGAGTAAAATAATGCTCTGGCGACTGAGGGGAATCTTTTTGTTCCCTTGTGCAATGAAGTCCAAACTACCGTCCGGGTCTCGTCGGCTTTTGACTGCAAGTTCCACCTGACGTTCCAAGCGTTCTAAATCGACTCCGCGTGTGCTTTTGAACACGTCGAACAAACGCGAGGCGGCGGTATTCTCTCGTTGTAAAAGGGACAATAAAATGACCTCTGGCATAATAGAGGTGCCACGAATTTCACGCATGATGCCTGTGGCATCGTTCATCACAAGGTCGAGGTCTTTCGACAATAAATCGGGGTTCAGTGTTCCCATAAGTGATAACTATCCTGACTGGTCAAGGTTTGCGATAGAGATGAAGACAATATGCATTCATTATAGCTTATGATAACGGGTTCTGTCGCCTAGACTTTTGGATAAGCAACCGTCTATAACCGTATCATCTAATCCCTATTACCGTCAAGAAAAGATGTAGAAAGCGGAAATCGTCCGCGAGCGGGTAAATGTCCGCCAAGTATCCGACATACTGCTGGTAAGGCTGGTTGTAAGGGCGAATATGTAGCGACATATGACGAGACTTGTGGAAAGACAGCTACATCCAATGGCGACCAAATGGCGACAGCGACGGTCTTGTCTTCTGGTAAAGCATTCACCAAGGCTTGTTGGCGGGGATTCGTCTCTGCATTTGAGGTGAAAACAACCACAACATCAGCAAGCTCCGCATTGGCGCGAGCCCAACCGATCTCTTCATCATCGGGAAAGTCGGACACGCCAACCGGATATTTGATGGGCATGGCGAGTTCACATTCTCGACGGATGCTGAAGCGGGTTGCCGGATAGACAAGCGCGACATCCCCACGTAGAGGAACCAGATTCTCTTGGTCAAATACCACCGTGATTCCCGCACGGAAGATTTCATCAACAAGTTCTGCGTGTTCATCGGCGTTGACTCGTTCTTCCGCTGTCAGGGGGTCGAGCGGTTGCCAATCGAATAAACCATAATGGGCTTTCGCTAAGAGTATGCGAAAAACAGATTTATCAATCTGGGATTCGTCTATCTCCCCATCTCGTACCGCATCGACAACCGCTTGAATCGCCTCAATTTGAATCAGTGGGTGGACATGCGGTCCAATCGCAACTAAATCATTCCCTGCTTTTATCGCGAGTATCGCCGAACTCTCATGAGAATATACGGTATCAATAGCATCCATATCCATGGCATCTGTCATGATAATTCCGCGATAACCCATCTCACTTCGTAGCAAACGGGTGATGATATTAAATGATAAGGAGGCTGGTAATTCACTGTCGGGTTCAAGCATCGGATACCAAATATGCGCAGTCATGATCGCTCCGATGTCAGCATCCATGGTTGCTCGAAAAGGAGCAAGTTCGACAGCATCAAGTCGTTCTTTGTCGTGAAGGACAATCGGCAAAGTGATGTGTGAATCGGCATCGGTATCGCCGTGTCCCGGAAAATGTTTGGCTGTCCCCATGACACCCTCCGCTTGCATCCCTTCGACAAAGGCTGTCAATACGGGTGCGACGAGTTCTAATTCGGTGCCAAAGGAACGTCTACCAATGATGGGATTGTCTGGGTTGGTGTTCAAATCGGCAACAGGCGCAAGGTTCATATGGATGCCGACTGCGCTGAGTTCGTCTCCAAAGGCTTGTCCCACACGAAACGCCAAGTCTGTGTCCCCTGAAGCCGTCAGTAACATCGGCACGGGAAATTGAGTAAAGCCATCGTCCAAGTGAGCAATGCGTCCGCCTTCTTGGTCAATGGCAATAAACATGGGAATCCCACCCACATCCAAAACAGTCTGCTGGATGAGGTTGGTCACAATGGTTGTTTCTTCGGGATTGCCCACATTGCGCTCAAAGAGGGAGACCGCACCGGGTTGCCATGTTTCTAATAAGAGGCGTTCATCTTCCGTCAACACCACTCCACCCAAACTGACCATGAACATCTGTGCAACTTTTTGCTCTAGAGTCATCTCTGATAGCAGGTCTTCGATGGTAGTTTGTTGCGCGCGCGTCGGTATGATGAATAGGACTATCAGCAGGAGCCAGACAAAACGTTGCATGGCTAAAATCCGTTCTGCTGGACAAACATAAAGTGGAGGAAGTTTTCACGCTCTTCGAGGGTCATCAAGCGGGGTCTGCCCAAATCTTCGATGATACCGGGAAAGATTTCAACACTCTTTAAGTCGCCATCATAGATATAGAGCGTATCCATGAAGAAGCGTTTGTTGCCCCAAAAGTCTTGGTCGAAGAAGAGATTACCCAAGCCGAAATGAAGCATAACCTCGTCCCCACGTGTAGTAGGGTGAAATTCAACAATTTGGGGCTTATGCTCTGCTGTGCCGATGACAATATCTGCACCTAAGTCAGCCAAGCGGCGATAATCGAAGCGTTGTTGGGCTGTTGGAACGTAATCTTCAAATTCCCAGTATTGGAGAGAGATGATCAACGCGTCATGCTGAGATGCAAGAACAGGTAAGGTGCGTCCAAGCCAAT
This sequence comes from Anaerolineae bacterium, assembly GCA_028284565.1. The sequence goes on from JANQRM010000661.1 coordinate 3,241, forward strand.
CCCAATCACAACTTGCCGCACCGGGACGAACCCCACCAAGTAGATTTGGGTCTTCATTTACGAGTGCGTAGTAGGGTCCAACGAAATTACAAGACACTATCGCTAGGCTGTTACCCTGTGCGGTCAATATCAGTGGGAGGCGTGCTTCGGCTTCGGTTTCTCCACCGCCAACCGTTTGAATACCAGCAACACGAAATTGGTCCAAAGTGTCAATATATGCTTCAAATCCATAATCGTTGTTATGATTGCCTGTCAACTCGACAATATCGACATCTAAATAGGCGAACAAATCAAAATGCTCTGGTTTTATGCAAAAGCTCAAGGGTCCCGCAAATGCATCTGTCGCTAATCCACAATTCTCAACAACGGAAACTTCGTTGCTGGTATGAAAATAATCGACTGTCGTGACATAGGGTAAGATGGCTCCCCCTGCCCATTCAATGCTATTCTCGTCGAGGGCTGTTGTGGTGTTGCGTGTCAATGCTGTCGTGCCAGACATCGTAATCCGTGTCAACCGTTCTGGGAAAAAGTTCGGATTCGCGCCATTAAAGGCGAAAGGGTAATCGTCCAAGCGGTCAATGACAGGCACATCATCCACCCAAAGTGGACGTAGACGAATAGTTAAAGAGTCAATTGACATTAAAGAATATGCTGAGCGATTCGTCCATAGGCGATTTTGTAGCACATCCCATGTGACTATGGTCGTATCAGGATGGACAAAGACACCATTCTGCTGGAGTTGCGTCACGACAATATCACTCAAAATTAAGTCCGGGTCGTAATCTCCCTCGGCGACTCGATGCAGACGGTCGAGTCCAATCGTAGTTAGGAGGCTCGGAAAGCGAACTATGGGTAGAAAAAGGACGATACCTTCAGAATTGGCAACATCGACAGTAGGGACAGGGGTAAAGAAGGCGACAGCAGTCTCTTGCCAATCGGCAGTATAAAATTGCAGATACTCCCGCACATGCGATGACCAGTACGCATTGCTGTGTTGCCCTTCTGGATGAACAACATATTGGAAACTCAAGTCTCGGTCTCCCATTTCATTTGCCATGCGGTCTAAGCCGACATTGGCAAAATCATCTTTGCCTCGATCAATCCAAAAGACGAGCGATTCAATGGGTTCGCTATCAATGAGAAACAGTGGATTTTCTGCTGGCTCGGCATGGTACACATCAAAGAAGGCACTATGCCCCCCGACGCGAGTAAACAGTGTCGGATTTTTGAGTGCGATGTGGTATGCCCAAAATCCACCCCGCGAAATCCCGCCAATAGCTTGACGCGATGTATCTATACGATAAGTTGATTCGATCAATGGCATCAATTCATCAACAAATACCCGTCCCCATGAGCCTTGTCCAAACTCATTGCGATTGGCTTCTTCAGAACCAAATGGCATGACCACAATCATGGGTGGTATTTCACCACGACCAATCCCTCTATCTAGCTCAGGAACAATACCAATCTGTTGCCAATGCGTATCATGAGCATTCGAGCCATGTAGCAAATAGACTACAGGATAAGTCTCATTGCTATGGTCATAACAGGGCGGGAGATAAACAGAGTAATAACGAGTAGTAAAAAGAGTCTCACTCTCGTAGGTCGTGCGCAATATCTGGCCGACGGTCTCTTGACAGGTACTTTGAGCGAAAGATGAGACAAATAGAGCGAAGATGGTGCAAATAATTAAGCTAATACGGATAATCAAGCGTGTGTTCTCCAAAGAAAAAGAGCCTGCATGACGCAAGCCCTTATGATAACGAAAGATTGCCTATTGGTAGAGTCTGAACTTAGACCTCGGCTACATCACTCAGTCGATAGCCAATGCCACGCACGTTCACAATCAGATTGGCATTTTCGCCGACAGATTTCAATTTTCGGCGCAGATTGCTGACATGCGGACGAATGACCTCGCGCGCCTCTGCTTCATCCACGGCATAACCACGTACTTCACGCACCAACTCATGACAGGGGACAACCCTTCCACGATGCGCCGCCAGATAGAGCAGTAAATCAAATTCTGTGGGGGTGAGATCAATTGGCTTGTCGCCAACAGAGATTTGATAGCGTCCCGGATAGACCGTCAACGGACCGAGTTCCATGGTATTGTTGGTTGGTTCGGTGGGACGTTCTGCTGGTATCTGCCCGCTAGTAGTCCGTTCAAAGGAGCTATCAATTGAGGATTTGGCAAATTCAACATCCGCACGTGTCAGTTCAAAGACATCATTCTTAATCGCATCAAGCAAACGGCGACGACGACGCAAATTCTGCGCGCGTTCTATTCCCCGCGAGACACTTTGGCGAATATCTTGGCTTGAACTGGGCTTAATGAGGTAATCGTGTGCGCCCAGACGCAAAGCTTCAACCGCGCTCCCCAAGCTGGCATAGCCTGTCATTAAAATGACAATTGCATCGGGTGACGCTTCTTTAATCTGGCGGAGCAATTCGATTCCATCAATACCCGGCATCCGAATATCGGTCAGAATCACATCATACTCACGCCCCCCAACTAGATCCAATGCATCTTCGCCAGTAGCGGCTTCATTCACGACGTAGCCGACACGTTGCAACGTCTTACTCACCGAATAGCGATTCGCCCCTTCATCATCGACCACCAACACGTGCGGGGTCTTTGAACCGTTCATCATATCCGTAATCATAATGAATACCCATTAACTGTTCCCTTACGCTTTCTCAAGCATACACGAATTAATTTTTTGGTGCAAGCGAATTTCACACCAAAATAAAGTTAGGATTGTTTAACATTTGAGGATAAATTGAAAATACTTAAATATACGACGTGTTTTGAAGTCTCTGTTACAGCAAATTTATCAGCAATCACCCACGAATCGCCCACGAAAATCACCGCGATTTCGTCATCCACACAGAGTAATGGGATGAAATCTCGAACATATTGGGGAATCTTGTGGTCGATAAACCATTTCTTAAGTTTTTGATGCTTTCCCTTGAGTCCCAAAGGTGCAAAATGATCACCTGCTCGACGAGTTCGCAAGGTCAGCTTTGCATTTTCAGAGACAGTAAAGTGTACTTTTGTGGATTCGGTTTCATACTCCGAAACCTGTAATGACCAGTTTGTATTTGGAATCTCAGTCATGCTATTCAACTGAATATCAATAGGTTTAGATACCTTCATTTGTAGATAATCATCTACCGGTATAAGTGCATCGGTCTGCCCAAAAATAATCGTTTTATAATCAAGCCGTAGTTTGACACCATCAGGAAACTGCTTAATCGTCCCGACTCGCTGGTGTTGGATAATATCTATTGTAGAGGTGATGTGGGAGTAAGATAAGGCTTCTGACGAATCGGTGAGCTCGGAATAAATATATTGAATAGTTCGCCTTTGAAGAGCAGGATGCCATGATGCGAAATCCTCACGAGATACAATAATATGCTCTCCTCTGTGAACTAATTGTGATATTACGTTGGCTTCAAATTGTCTTTGGACAAAATCCTGTTCAACATGCAGAATACCGGCGAGTTGGATAAGAGATTGCTCAATTTGGGGATTAAGGTCGCGCAATTTGGGTAGAAGTTCATAGCGAATGCGATTACGACGATAAGTTGTATCTTGGTTCGACAAGTCCTTTCTTGGTTGCAAATGGTGTTCCTGACAATAGGCTTCGATTTGTTGCCGACGCATAGTCAATAAGGGACGAATGAGGATAAATTCAGGATGATTTGGTACAGGAGACTTAAAACTCATCCCTGTCAATCCTCGTACCCCTGCTCCCCGAATCAGATTCATCAGTATAGTTTCCGCTTGGTCATCTGCATGATGGGCAACTGCAATACGATCTGTGCCAACCATTAATGCGACATCCACCAAAAATTGATAGCGTGTAATCCTTCCGGCTTCTTCGATACCCCAACCATTATCCTGCGCCAACTGAGGAACATCCACCTTTGACACTGTATATGGAAGATGGAGTCGTTGCGCTTCTTGGATAACAAATGTCACATCATCGGCTCCAGCTTGTCCACGGATGCTATGATTTAGGGATGCAATATGCAAATCGAAACCCAATCGCCCCTTCATTTTTGCCAATGCGACCATCAAACATAGCGAATCTGCCCCACCCGAGACCCCAAGTACAAGGGATGTTCCGGTTGGAATCAGGTTATAATCTCGCAAGTTACGAAATAGAATTGTCTCTAGCATGTTTATTCACAGGAGTAATTTGTGTCCATATCGCTTGAACCTATGTTATAATGCCTCGCGTTTTGTTGCCGTCTAGGAGCCTTATGTGCTTAGTCCGTTAGATTATTTCTTTGGGTTATTTTCACTCGATATTGGTATTGATCTTGGTACTGCGTATACGCTAGTTTATGTGCGCGGGAAAGGGATTGTTATCAATGAGCCCTCTTTTGTGGCAGTCGAACGCAAGACCCGTGAACCCATCGAAGTCGGAGCACGTGCCAAAGAAATGTGGGGCAAAAATCCCAAAGACATCCTGATTGTACGTCCCCTCCGCGACGGTGTAATTAGTGAATATAGTATCACAGCGCGTATGCTCGATTATCTCATCCGCAAAGCCCATGAGCAAACATGGGTTCCAATTCCGCGTCCGCGTGTGGTCGTTGGGATTCCCAGTGGTGTCACCGAAGTGGAAAAACGTGCTGTGAT
>JANQRM010000004.1 GCA_028284565.1 Anaerolineae bacterium
TCTTGTAACTTGGCACTGTTTAATCTTGTCTGTTGTAGGTTCGCGTTGGCTAAGTTCGCGCCTTGCAGATTGGCAAACCCTAATTCTGCTCCTTGGAGTAATCCAATTTCACCTGTTAGCCATCCTTTTTCCCGAAGCCACTCAATGGCGGATTTGGCGGTTTCGTTGGAGCGACTACCCGCTTCCCGTACCAAACGCTTCTTCAGGCTGTTGGTATCCCGACGTTGATAGAAGAAATCGAGAATGCCGACGGTGGCGACGATACTCAAAACTTCGGTGTAGAGGTTGGTGAGGTAGCCTTCATCGGAGGCGAAGATGAGTCCGCCGATCACCACGCCCACGATAAAGGGTAAGGCGCGTCGGGCGAGGGTGTAGAAGTCTTTGTAGTCTTTCCAGATTTGGCGTTGATTGGTGAAAATATCGAAGGTTGTCATGGGGTGTCCTCCTGTGTTGTGTATCTTTAAACAGGATAGCATGTTTCACCCCTATCCCCTCCCTCGTTCCCTCCCCAATTCTTAGGGAGGGAGGCTTTGTAGTTTATTCCTCGTCATTCGGTGGTCGCCAGAAGTTGGGATGATTGGGGTCGGTGAAGCGGGTCATATCCGTGTCGGGTGTCCATTTTGTGCGTCAAGGAGAGTTTGAATCGTCGGCGAGAACCAAATTCATGTTATCATGGTGTATCACCCTAACAACAACGGAGCGTAAAGGTCGCGCACGATGTTAGGCTCACTTGAAACCCTCATCCTCACCACTGCCACTGGCTTGTTCAGTGGCATTGTGCTTGCCAGCATCAATCATTTATTTGGCGTTGCCAGAGACAAACGCAAAGAAGCCCGCGCACAGGTAGCCCAAGCATCGTCTGATGTATCCCAACAGGAAGCAGATGCTCAGGCGTTTACGGCGCAACTCTATGATGTGCCGAAGGGCAGAACGGACATGGAAAAAGAATTTCTGTCTAAACTGCCACCGTCTCCTGCATATTCCTATGATAGCGAAGTTCAGCGCTCAACACTCTGGTTCTGGGCGTTACTCGCGCTTGGTGGCCTAGTGGTGTGTATCCTGCTGACCTTATGGAACAGCTCTCTTGTCCTCAGTATTGTGTCCATCCTCGTCTCTCTGTTCGTGGGGGTATGGATCACGCGACGAGTCCTCAAGCAATAAGCAATTGATTGGTAGGTCTATTGGGGTCGTATTTTGCTTTGAGGATATGAACAGGGTATAGGGTCTTAGGCCGGCTGTCCGTGTATGGCGGGGCTAGTTGAGGTGACTTTGCAGGAGGTCATAGGCTTCGTCGAGAGTCTCGAATCCGTGGATACTTTCCATCGCTTTAGGATTGAGCAGGCGTAGGATGGGGTCCATGGCTTTGAGTGCGCGATGTTGAGTGACGACGACGACCTTCCCGCGATTGGCTGGGCGATTGGAAATGCTCTGATTGAAATAGGCGATAGCTCCACGTAAGGGCAAGCTCTTCATTCTGGAGAAGTTGGCGAGGATATGGACGATATGCTGGACACTGTTCGCCATCTCAATTGAGATGGAATCCGCATAGCTGAAGTCTTGCCAACTCCATTGCTCTTCCACCTCCCAGTAGATAACGGTTTGTGCTGGGACACAGGAATCCGAATCCCAACGGACGTGAATACCCATAATTTTGCATCAGACCTTTATTCTTAATTTACTCTTTCGCAATTATAATGTAACATGCCTTAACGTTAAGAAGTATTAAGATTACAAAATTTTTATATCTTTTTACATTACGTTTACGACTTCGAGCAAGTGACATCGTATACTAGAGTGTAGCAAATAAGATTGGGGAAATCACGTCATGGATTTTTGGATTGCGCTGGGGATTGTGTTTTTTGCGCTGTTGTTTGTGGGGATGTCTTTGCCCTTGCGTGATGATACCGAATCGGAAGCCGCTTCTAAACGAGTCAACGAGGGATGACTGCTCATCCCCCTGATGATGTTCCGATTAGACTTAGCCCACCCATGTTTTGAGTTGGGGTGTTAAAGGCTTGTTCATGGCTTTGAGATAGACGGTGATTTTGGCGCAATAGATAAGAAATGCCTCGCGATAGATATGGAATTGGACGCGCACAGGGACTTGGAATGCGCCCCGATCAATGATTTTGGATTGCACTTCTTCTTCCGATAACCCAGAGAAGGACTCCTTGAAGGCTTGTTCGGTGTTGCTGAAACCTTCTTTGAGAGATTGAACACTGGTTGCGGATGCGTCGGTGACTGTCAGAGTCCAATCGTGAGTGTCTTTTGAGAATGAATCCGCATATTGATGTTCGGTATCGAGGGATTCCTTGAGTAGTTCTCCTAGAGTGGGGTTGCCTTCAATTTTGAAAGTTAAATCGGCGTCGGTAAGCGTCTCCAATAGTTCGTGGCGGATGTTAAGGGTTTGGTCGAGCAAGGGGAGTTCTTGTTGGGCGATGCTGTTCATATTGAAGCTCCTTTTGGGTGTTTAATTGTTCGCTTGAGTGTACAACGGACTTGTCGATCGGAAGAGGTTGATTGGCATTCAACTCAGTCGGGTAGCCTTGTCATCATCGTAGCATCAGGTGAGCGTAGAGTCATAGCTGGTTTGTATCCTTTATACTGAGGATGTTGGTGGCATAAGGGGGATATGATGCGACATAAACTCACGACATCTAGTTTGATTGTCATCCTGTGTGTATTCGTCCTTGTGTTGGGTATCACATCAGCACAAGATGAGGATAGCCCGTATGAAGTTATCACGCCGGACAATGTCGATCAGTTGGTTGAGTTGTTCTCCTTTACGTGTGAGGGGGATACGCATGACTCGTCAGCATCATTTTTTGAGACGACCTTTGTATATGGTTGTTTCTTGAAGGATGGAATCGCCTATCGTCCGCCGACTTTGATTGCCTACTCGCTGGAACGGGATCGGGTCATTTGGCGGGCTAATCCCTCGAGTTCAATTGGTCAGAACGACTATGCGTTGATTTCGGATACACACCTATTAGGTTATTCAGGACACCGCCTGACCTTGTTTGTCGAGGGAGAGATGACGGAGTTGCAATTGACGGAACTGCGTCCGCAACGCCAGCTTGCGATAAGTTCGGATACTCAATTGGTGGCTGTGTTGGTGACGGATGAAGTGCAAGATACTGATATTGTGCGTGTTTATACCTTGCCTGATTTGGAACCCACGCCTTATGAATTTATGGTCGAGAAAGATGCGTATACGCATGTCGCGTTTTCACATCCTGAGCAGGGTTTGATTGGGATTGCGGATTCGACGGGTTTGGTACAAGTCTATGAGATGGAAACTGGCGAGCTGGTGATGGCGATTCCTGAAACACCCATTGCCGATGAATTTGATGTGAATGCTTATGATGGCATTATCTTCTCGCCGGATGGAAGTCGGGTGTTTGTAAATGAATGTACCTTTATCGAAATGGGGTGCTGGTCGGTTGGGGTAACCGCGATAGATGTGTCATCAGGGGACATCCTTGGCGCGACTGTTGCCCAACTTGAGTCTTATGACTTCGTCGGCTTTGTGGGCGATACACCATTTTTGTTGATGAATGGTCGGTTTGAGCTTGACCTCTTGGATATTTCAAGGCTTCGTACCACTCCGATTGAGACGGTTGGTGAGGAGTTCTTCCGTCAGAATGAGGTGTCCATCAATCGAGAGGGTACGCTGATTGCGGTCTATCATTATGGAGAGTCGGAATCGGTGTATCGGATTTATGGCGTGCCGAGGAGTCGGTAGTTTTGTGAGATGGTGGGGACGTGTTGCAAATTGGGCGTACAGCGGTACGCCCCTATCATGATTCTTGAAGACGTTAGTCGTGGTGATGTGCTTGCTCGGTTTGGAGGAGGGATTGTTTGCGTTCGATTCCCCATTTGTAGCCACCAAGTTCGCCGTCTTTGCGGATGACGCGATGGCAGGGAATGATAAGTGCAACCGGATTTTTGGCACAAGCATTGGCAACCGCGCGCCTGGCGGTGGGTTTGCCGATGGCGGTGGCGATGTCGGTGTAGGTGCGAGTCTCGCCATAGGGAATGTCTTGCAGGGCTTTCCAGACCCGGCGTTGCCATGCGGTGGCGCGCACATCGAGGGTTAAATCGAGATGGGGTTCTTCACCATTGAGATAGTTGATAATGCTGGCGACTGCTTGCCCCAAGCCTTCATCATCGCGCACGAAGTTATCTGCCGAATGGAATTCTTTCACCATGGCGATGAGTTGTGCGTCGGGGTCGTCATCTAAGCAGACGCGACAGATGCCCTTTTCTGTGGAGGCGACCAATAGACTGCCGAGAGAGGTCGAGACCATGCTGTACTTGATGGTCATGCCCTCGCCCCCCTTTTTGTAGTCGGAGGGAGTCATACCCAATTGCGAATCGGAACGTTCATAGAGTCGGCTGGTGGAGCTGTAGCCTGCGCCGTAGATGGCATCCGTGACACTTTCGCCCTCGCGGAGTTGTTGCTTGAACATCTCATAGCGCACGGAGTCGGCATATTCGCGCGGGGTGATGCCCATGATGCGCTTGAAGACCCGTTGCAGATGGAAGGGGCTGAGGTGGAACAGTTCGCTCAAGCATTGGAGTGTGAGATTCTCGTGGAAGTGCTGGTCGATATGCTCACAGATTTGCTGAACGATTTCGGCGTGGGGGTGGGTCGGTTTCGTGTTCACGGCGGTGTTTAACATGACTTTCGCTTTCTGGCTCCTTTTCCTAGTTTATCATACGTTAGGTGGGGCATGGAAACACTCTGATTCTTGCGGATATAACCGATTCAACGCAAAGGCGGAAAGGACGCAGAGAGTTGCGTTTATATCCCCCCTCTAAATCTCCCCCCATTTCATGAGGGGAGACTTGCTGATTATTCCTCGCGTTTGGGTGGTTGGAAGAAGTTGGGGTGGTTGGGGTCAGTGAAGCGGGTCATGTCGGTGTCGGGGGTCCATTTTGTGCCGTCTGGGAGGGTGGCGATTAACATTTCTCCGCTAGCAATTTGCCGTGCCCAAATCGCGCCTTCAAGTTTTGTTTCCTTTAAGTATGCATTTTGAAGATTGACACCTGCTAGATATGCTTGTTGCAGGTTCGCGTGTTCTAAGTCGGCTCCTTGTAGATTCGCTTCCGGTAAGTCTGCCTGTTGAAAGTTTGCGCCAAATAATATTGCTCCTTGTAGATTCGCGGTGTCAAGAGTTGTACTTTGTAGGTCTGCTCTAAATAAGAATGCTTCGTGTAGATTTGCGCCCAATAAGTTTGCGTCATTTAAGTTTGCAAATGCTAATCTTGTTTGTCGGAGGTTTGCAAATGCTAAGTCTACTTGTTGCAGGATTGCTCTTGATAGGTCCGCATTTTGAAGGTTCGCTCGCTCCAAATTCGCCTTTTCCAAGTTTGTGTGTTCTAAGTTGGTTTCTTGTAGGTTCGCATCACTTAAATCGGACTGTTGAAGGTTCCCGTCTCTTAAAATTGCCTTATAGAGTAAGCCTTCTTCACCCGTGAGCCATCCTTCGGCGCGGAGCCAGTCGATGGCGGATTTGGCGGTTTCGTTGGATCGACTGCCGGCTTCGCGGACGAGGCGTTTTTTGAGGTTTTGGGTGTCGCGGCGTTGGTAGAAGAAATCGAGGATGCCGACAGTGGCGATGATGCTCATGATTTCGGTGTAGAGGTTGGTGAGGTAGCCTTCATCCGAAGCGAAGATGAATCCGCCGATGACCACACCAATGATAAAGGGCAAGGCGCGTCGGGCGAGGGTGTAGACATCTTTGTAGTCTTTCCAGATTTGGCGTTGGTTGGCGAAAATGTCGGTTGTGGTCATGGGGTGGGTCTCCTGCTGATGTGGGTGTTTGGTATGAGGATAGCAGTTTTTCTACATTTCTTGTGTAGACATATCTAGAATCGAGATGGCGTATTCTGCTACTTGGTTGGCGTGAATCGACACCATGTTGTCGTGTTGTGTGGCTTATAGTTTAGGCAAATACAGCAAAACAAAAGGAAAACATCATGTCACAGAAGACAGCACTTATCACGGGTGCATCAAGTGGTATCGGGAAAGAATTCGCCCATATTCATGCAGAACGCGGTGGCAACCTTGTGATTGTTGCTCGACGTGAGGAACGATTACAGGCAATCAAATCTGAACTCGAAGGTCAGTACGGTATCCGCGTGATGGTCATCGCCAAAGATTTGACAGAGCCAACCGCGCCACAGGAAATCTATCAGGCGGTGAAGCAAGCAGGAATTCGCGTTGATTATCTAATCAATAATGCTGGATTTGGTGGACTTGGTAAATTCCATGAGCGTCCATGGGAAAAAGACCTCGCCATGCTCCAACTCAACATAGTTGCACTCACAGCATTAACCCGCTTATTCTTGCCCGACTTTGTTGCACGTAACTCTGGGAAGATTTTGCATGTCTCATCCATTGCCAGCCTGATGCCGGGACCCCTTCAAGCGGTATACTTTGCGTCAAAAGCTTATGTCACATCATTTAGCAATGCGATTGCAGAAGAGCTGTATGATACCCACATTACGGTTACCGTTCTGTTGCCGGGTGGGACAGCGACAGAGTTTGCCGACGCCGCCGGATTTGGACGCACTGGTCTTATCGGCACGCGGTTTAGCGCACGTGAGGTTGCGGAAGATGGTTACAAGGGGATGATCAATGGTAAACTCGATGTGATTGCAGGTGTGACATTTGGAATGCGTATGCGTTTAGCCGCTATTCCTTTCGCTCCAAAACGGCGTATGCTGACTCAGATGCGAAAAATGCAAGAAGTGGCACATCAGTAGATTGAGGGTTCCTTTACCACAGCGTTCGTACTCAAGCGATACAGGTATCCATATGGTGCAACACAAAAACAGGAAATATCCAATCGATATCAACTGGCGCATGATTTTCAAAGATTTAAATGTGCCAATACAAGTTGTGTTGCGCCATGCACAAATGCCACTTGCTCTGTTGAATCAGAGAACACCGATGGTCACCGCAGAAGAATATTTTCGCTTGTGGGACGGACTAGCGCAGGTGCTGAAAGACGTACCTGCATTTCCGCTACGGTTGGTTGAGGCGATGTCGCCAGAAGTGTTTAGACCGACGACTTTTGCATGTCTATGTAGTCATAATCTCAATATGGCGCTCGAGAGGATTAAAACATACAAGCCCCTTGTCGGACCCTGCCATATGGTTGTCGAGATTGATGATCGGCAAACTCAAGTTACATTTGTGAATTTACTCGCACATCAACCTTTACAATCGTCACTGGTTGCATTTGAGCTTGCCTTTTGGGTGCATCTTGCCCACATTGCCACGCGCGAACCGATTGTGCCACTCCAAGCACAGACCTCACGCGAATTAGCGGACACTCGTTTGTATGCTGAATATTTCGGATGTGAGGTTACCCTTGGTAACTCGGATTGTGTGATCTTTTCGTCTAATGATGCGAATCGACCCTTTATGACTACCAACGATGGGATGTGGTCGATTTTCGAGCCGCAGTTGCAACAACGGCTGACGAACTTGACGCACGAGTCGAGCTTCCGTGAACGTGTCCGTGCCTGCCTGACGGAGATGCTTGCCAGTGGACGTTACTCGATGAGCGAGGTTGCGAAACGTTTGGCGATCAGTACTCGCACATTGCAACGGCGACTTCAACAGGAGAATACGCACTTTCAACAGGTGTTAGATGAATTGCGACACGAATTAGCCCATCATTATCTGTCTACATCAGACTATACCAATGGTCAAATCGCTTTCTTGCTCGGTTATGAAGAGACCAGTTCATTCTTCCGTGCATTTCGATCTTGGACTGACCAAACTCCTGAAGTCGTGCGCGAACAATATCGACTCGTTTAGCAGTGTCCATACCTCTTTATCGCTTATCTCTGTTGATGATCAACCTAAGGATGTTGGGAAGAATCCAACGATGTCATAGGATATTCCGATATATTCTGTGTTAGTGTGCGGGAAATGGTTGTGGAGTGTGTGTGATGGTTGAACAAACATTAATTGAAGCGAGCTTGGCAAGCGACTCTTTTCATGCGAATCCGCATGCGGTGTTGCATCAGTTGCGTGAGCATACACCGGTGTATTGGAGTGAGACGTGGAAGGCGTGGGTGCTGACTCGGTATGAGGATGTGATGGCGGTGTTGCGTCAACCGAAGCTGTTTTCGAGTGCGGGGCGCGTGAGTTATCTATTGCAGAATCTGGATGACTCGATTCGGCGGGATTTGACGCATCTGGAACGGCATTATGAAATTGGCATCGCGCATACGGACCCGCCTGATCATACGCGCTTGCGGGCATTGTTGAATCGGGTGTTTACGCCTCGCATGGTCGAGACATGGCGGTCTCGGATTGAAGCCGTGACGGATGAATTGATTGAGGCGATGTTACAACAACCCGACCCCGATATTATTCGTGATGTGGCGTATCCCCTGCCAGCGACGATTATTGCTGAGATGATTGGCGCAGACTCGGACGATATTGCCTTGTTCCGTGATTGGGCGGTGGATATTAATCGGCTGTTTGAATTGGGCGGGCGTATCTCGGAAGAGGCGGCGCGGAATGCCCAGCACAGTTTGTACACCATGCGGGAATACATCATGCAATTGGTAGAGGCACGGCGGGTGCATCCCCAAGATGATATTGTGGGGCGTTTGGTGAGCGCGGATGAACAATTGACGATGGATGAATTGGTCTCGACCTGTGTGACGCTGTTTGTGGCGGGGCATGAAACGACGACGAATCTGATTGGGAATGGGATGTATCTGTTGTTGACGCATCCCGAAGAGCGACAACTATTACAAACGAAGCCTGAGTTGATGCCGTCGGCTGTGGAAGAGATTTTGCGCTATGAACCCTCTGTTCCGCGGGCGTGGCGGATTGCGCGGGAGGACACAGCGATTGGTGGTCAGGCGATTGAAGCGGGTGCGTTGATTTTCCCGATGTTGTCAGCGGCGAATCGGGACCCGTCGGTTTTCACGAATCCGGATGCGTTTTCTATTCAACGGGAAGACAACAAACAACTGGCATTTGGGTATGGTATCCATTTCTGTTTGGGTGCGCCTTTGGCTCGTGTGGAGGGGGCGATTGCGATTGGCAAGATGATTGAACGGTTGCCGACGATGGAACTGGTCAATGAACCGCAGTGGCGACATGATGTGGCGATACGGAGTTTGGATGCGCTGAAGATTGGGTAGTGAATGCTATTGAACCGCCCGCTTCCCTTGTGTCGCTAATCTATCCCCACCCCCAGCAAGCGCAGGTTGCCTAGAGACAAACCTTCGACACTCCGACTTCCCCCTCCAATTCTTAGGGAGGGGAGCCATTTAAGGGTCACGATAGTCTATCACGTTCAACGTTCACAACCGTGTTCCACGGTCAGAAACTATGCGGGGGGTGTGCTGTCTGTCGCTGTTGCGCCCTTCCCACATTGCGCTTCCCATTTTGCTAAGCGTGCATCCGCCCACTCGACCATATGCGCCAAACCCATGCCATCAAACAACGCGCGTGCCTGCTCATAATGTTGCTTTGCCTTGTCACAATCTCCCATCGCTAAATAGGCAATGCCCAGATTGCCGAGTTGGTTGCCTTCGCCCCGTTTGTCACCGATTTGTTTCTTAATAGCAAGTGATTGCTGATGATAGTCAATCGCTTGTGGATAGTCGCCCAAAGTGTCGTAGACATTGCCCAGATTGCCGAGGGTAATGCCTTCGCCCCGTTTGTCACCGATTTGTTGGGAGATAACAAGAGCTTGCTGATAATACTCAATCGCCTGATGGTGGTTGCCTAAAGTGTCGTAGGCAATGCCCAGATTGCCGAGGGAGTTGCCTTCGCCGAGTTTGTCGCCGATTTGTTTCTTAATGGCAAGTGATTGCTGATGATAGTCAATGGCTTGTGGATAGTCGCCTAAATTACCATAGGCAATGCCCAGATTGCCGAGGGAGTTGCCTTCGCCCACTTTGTTGCCGATTTGTTGGGAGATGGCGAGAGCTTGCTGATAATACTCAATCGCTTGAGGGTGGTCGCCTAAACTGTTATAGACATTGCCCAGATTGCCGAGGGTAATGCCTTCGCCTCGTTTGTTGCCAATTTGTCGTGAGATGGCGAGTGATTGCTGATAATAGTTAATAGCTTGAGGGTAGTCGCCTAAAGTGTCGTAGACATTGCCCAGATTGCCGAGGGAGTTGCCTTCGCCGAGTTTGTCGCCGATTTGTTTCTTAATAGCAAGTGATTGCTGATGATAGTCAATGGCTTGGTTATAGTCGCCTAAAGTGTCGTAGGCAATGCCCAGATTGCCGAGTTGGTTGCCTTCGCCCCGTTTGTCACCGATTTGTCGTGAGATGGCGAGGGCTTGTTGATAATAGTCAATGGCTTGAGGATAGTCGCCTAAACTGTGATAGGCAATGCCCAGATTGCCAAGCCAATTCCCTTCGACTTGTTTGTCCCCGATTTGTTGCGCGATGACGAGGGCTTGTTGATAATAGTCAATGGCTTGGCGGAAGTCGCCTAAACTGGCATAGGCAATGCCCAGATTGCCAAGCCAATTCCCCTCATTTTTCTTGTCGCCGACTAGTCGTGAGATGGCGAGGGCTTGTTGATAATAGTCAATGGCTTGAGGATAGTCGCCTAAATAGTCATAGGCAGCACCCAACTGACCGAGTGCCACCCCTTCAGCTTGTTGATTTGTACTGGCTCGCGCAGAGGCTAAGGCATGCTCCCAAACCTGAATCGCCCGACGATAGTAGCCGGCGACACCCAGAAAATCACTTCCCTGTCCACTATTGAGATTGGCGGCAAAATCTATGACCTGATCGTGTCGTTTACGGGAAGATGCTGTCTCGATTGCCCCAATGAAGTTGTCCAACTCGGCTCGGAGATGGGCGAAATGATCCCGATTCAATTGGCTGAAAATATGCGTAAACTGCAAGGAGGTGTCGATGGCGCGGTCACTATCTTGGGTTGTGTTTTGGGCGTGGGCATACTGATAGGCAAGGTCGTGCATCCGATAATAGGCAACAGACACGGGGTAAATCTGTCCTTGATGGACTTCATTTTGTTCGGGTATCCGCAAGAGCAAGCCTACATCTGCTAATGATTGCAGGAGCGTTTCGACTAATTCACGGAATTGAGCAAAAAACATTCTGGACAACTCCGCTTTCAAGTCCTCATCGCTCATCTCGGCAGGGAGTTGGGGATTTGCAACGCGGACTTGAGCAAGTGCGGTATCGTCAATCTGCGGTTCTTCCCAGCGATATAACGCGAGCATCATGGGGGTGATCGTCCCGGTGAAGAACGCGCCCATATCGAGGAAGGCTTGGCGCGCATCCTCACTTTCTAAGGCATCGAGGCTGGTTTGGACGAGTGCCGCCACACTTTTGCGTCGCTCGTCTGCCACATCATCGCGCTCAGACATGATGAGTGCCTGTTTGTCTGCTAAGCGTCTGGTGAGTTCGGTGAGTCCATAGCGTTTTTGTAGGAGATAGCCCGCAATATCGAGCGCGAATGCCAGATAGCCCACATCCTTACACAACTTTTGGGCAAGTTGGGGATAGGTCTCTACATCGTCGGCTTTGAAGACGCGCAACAAATCGAGTGCCTCGGTTTCGGTCATCTGGCTGAGGTGGACGGTTTTATAGGCTGGATAGCTGGGTCGTGAGGTGATGAGGACGGGCATTGTTGGAACGGCTTGCATGAAGGTCGCCAAGCCTGCTTCGTCCCAGACATTATCTATGACGATCAAGGAGGGCTTTAGTGCATTTAGAATTTGCTCTGCCAGATTGACTTTGGCGAGGGTTGTATCGGCGACGAGCATCTTATCACTCAAGTTGACCAATTGCGCCAGCGCATCAAAGAGGTCATCGGCAGTGGCTTGCCCGGCATCCATTTCGAGGATGGTGGTGTCGGGATGGTCCGTTAGCCAGCGGGTTTCAATTTCCCTTGCGAGCGCGGTTTTGCCTTCCCCCGCGTAGCCATGTAAGTTGACCTGTTGTTTGTTGTTTAGGAGAGGCAGGATTTGGTCGATTTGTGTTGTGCGTCCGATGAATTGTTTGGCGGGTTGGCGCACGTTATCGACATGGTTGACGAGTCGGGCATGGCTACTATGAGCAATCGTGGGGGATTGGGTTGTCTGTCCGGCAAAGTCTTGTTGTAGCGCATCCATACCTTTTTGCAGTTCGTCGAGTTTTTGGTGCGTAACATCATCTCTTTCTTTCGACTTGCTGAGTTCTTGTTGCAACTGTTCAAAGGTATTTGCCAACATGATGCCACTAAATTTTTCATGCTGGAACAACTTCTGCCGGAGTGCAAGGAGATAGTTTTGTAATATGGGAACAAGTTTTTGCCCATCTGTGGGTGGCAGTAACCGCTTGCCATATTCTTCAGCGAGTTGGTCGAGATCGGCTTTGCCTGTTGCGACATACGACACAAAATTTAGCCGGACTGTTTCAATCTTGAAGAAGCCTTTGTCGAAAAACTCTGGGAGTTCATCCTTGTGTAAATTGGATGCGAACTCCTCATAGGCTTCATGCAATATCTTCTTAAATTCAGCATCATTGAGTGTGCTTTTCAACGATTGTAAGAGGGCAATATCGCCAACTTTATCCTTGATGTTTTCCCAACGTTCTTCCGCAAGGTCTTCTACGACCATCGAAAAGGTCGCTTCAAGTGCCAGTTTCACGTTGTCTTTGATCACATCAGGAATTGGCAAACTCATGAATACCTTCCACCTAAGTGAATGCTACTGGATAGTATAACATGGTCTGTTTGATGAAGAGACGTTGTATGGTCAACAGCAATCGAGTGACTTGGCTTCTGCTTGTGCGGGGAGGGTCTGAAACCGAGCGTCACTCGTGTGTAAGCAATTCCTCTATTACTCAGTGACCAGTGTGACATGCATCTACCATGCAACAAGTCAGAGTCGTGGAATTATTCTGTCGGCTCAAGGATGGTGATGGTCACGCTGAAGGTGCCAGCTTCTGAGATTGTGGTTGCTGTGTAGACCCCTGGTGGCAGGTCACTGAAATAAATTTCCTCATGGTGCCAGCCATTTGTCTCTCCTAAGAAGACCCAACTCTCAGTTGGAACAGTCTGCCCGTCAATCTGAATCGTGATTGCATTGGCTTCTGCCGAGCGATTTGCTTGTGCCTCAGTAATGCCTCCTTGAGCGTGGCTAATAAACAGATCTATATCTGAAGGAACAGATAATGAGGCATTGGGGTAGTGAAAAGGGATTATCCCTACAAAAGAACAGTTAGATTCAGCCGAAATGTTGGGTATGCCTTGCAAGTCGTTGACATCACAAGGCTCAGGCGGTAAAGGCGCACCGCTTGCGCGCAAGTTCTCGTCGATTGGGATGCGAACTCGCAAATTGGGGAGTGCGATTTGCTCTTCACCAAACGCTGAGACGCGCGCTAAGCCTTCTAGCACGTTGACCCGCATGTCTTCACCGGGGACTGCTTGTACAAAAGCAACGGAGCCTAGACTAATATCGACATCATTGAGCGTAACATTG
>JANQRM010000025.1 GCA_028284565.1 Anaerolineae bacterium
AGTGCAACCCAATTTGAAGGCAATGATGTAGGCATGGTTGTGTTTGAAGAATTGGCACGTTTGAGTCCGCGTGAGGTGATTTTGCCAGAGAGTTGGGCAGAGCGTGGCGTTTCGATGCCGGAGCATGTCCATTTGTCAGCTGTGCAAGATTGGTTCTTTGACTATTCATCGGCTGAACAGAATTTGATGGATCATTTCAAGGTTGGGACGTTGGATGGGTTTGGTCTACAGAATCGTCCGTATGCGGTGTGTGCGTCGGGTGGAATCTTGCAATATTTTCGGGGAACACAGAAGAATTCATTGGCGCAAATCACGAGCATCCGTTACTACTCGACTGCCAATTTCATGATGCTGGATCAATTTACACGGCGCAATCTGGAATTGACGGAGACGATACGTTCACAAAAGACGCGGGGTAGTTTGTTGGGTGTCTTGGATCGAACCGTGACAGCGATGGGAGCAAGGCTACTGCGGACGTGGATTAGTCAGCCCTTATTGGATATTAATCGCCTGAATGCGCGCTTGGATGCCGTGGAGGCATTGACAGATAACGAAATTTTGCATGAAGAGTTGACAGATGCGCTGAAGCAAGTGTCTGATATTGAACGGCTGACCAATCGGCTGTTGGTGCGGAAAGCCAATCCAAGAGATTTGTTAGGTTTGAAGCATAGTATTGGCGCGATCCCGCAGGTGCGTCAGTTGATTGATAACTTGCCAGCGTTGTCAGCGTTGGTGGAACGACTGGATACCTGTGATGAAGTGTATGACTTAGTCAACCAAGCGATAACAGATGAACCACCGGCTGTCATGAATGTGATGGGGACTATTCGCGAAGGTTTTTCGGATGAGTTGGATGACATCTTAGAATCCAGCCGAGATGCGCGGGAGTGGATTGCGAATTTAGAGCCACAAGAGCGTCGGCGGACAGGTATTCCAACGGTCAAAGTGGGCTACAACAAGGTTTTTGGCTATTACATCGAAGTGAGCAAAGCGCAATCAGTTAATGTGCCGGATGATTATATTCGGAAGCAGACGCTAGTGAATGCCGAGCGATATATCACACCGGAACTCAAAGAATATGAAACATTGGTGCTGAATGCTGAAGAAGAAATCCTCAAAGCGGAAAAGCAGATTTATGAGAAATTATGCGATGAACTGGCGGGATACAGTGCGCGATTATTGACAACGGCACGAGCGATTGCTCATTTAGATGCGTTTTTGTCATTGGCTGAAGTGGCGGTGCGTGAGGGTTATGTGCGTCCGATATTGATGGATGAGAATGTGTTGTCCGTGAAGCATGGTCGGCATCCAGTGGTGGAGCGTCTGCTGGATGGGGGTCAGCGATATGTAGCAAATGATACGAGCTTTGATATGGAGTCACGGATTCAGATCATCACAGGACCGAATATGTCGGGGAAATCGACGTATATTCGGCAAGTGGCGATTATCACGTTGATGGCACAGATTGGCAGTTTTGTGCCGGCAGATGAAGCTGTGATTGGCTTGGCAGACCGAATTTTTGCGCGAATTGGGGCGCAAGATGAGATTCATGCGGGGCAGAGTACGTTTATGGTGGAGATGGTCGAGACGGCACGGTTGTTGTCTGGAAGTACAGAGCGAAGCCTGTTGATATTGGATGAGATTGGGCGGGGGACCTCGACGTATGATGGCTTGGCGATTGCGAGAGCTGTGATTGAATACCTGCATAATAATCCACGATTGAATTGTCGGACGTTGTTTGCGACACATTATCATGAGTTGACGGAGTTGCCGAACATTTTGCCGAGAACACGGAATTACAATGTAGCGGTGGCAGAACAAGGCGAGGATATTGTCTTTTTGCATAAGGTGTTGCCGGGGGGAGCCGACCAGAGCTATGGGGTCCATGTCGCGCGGTTGGCGGGGATGCCAAGACCTGTGGTGGAGCGTGCGAAGGAGCTATTGACTCATTTAGAGGAGTCGGGGAGTGATTTCAAGTTGCCAATGAATGCGGGTTCAGATGATGGACAGCCGATGCAGTTGAGCTTCTTTGAAGAGGAGCAGAAAACGAATCCGGCAGTGGAGGAATTGCGGGGTTTGGAAGTGGATGGTTTGAGTCCGTTTGAAGCCTTGACGAAATTGTATGAGTTGAAAAAAATGGCAGAGGATAGTTAGCTTGTAGGAGAATGTATGTCTAATAACAAACCAATTAAGCGATCAGGAACACATTCCGACGGAAAAGGATGGGCGTTTACTACATGGGGAGATGAAAATGAAGCTGACTATGCTTCAAGATATTATTACGAGTAGTGATAGAGTGTTGATAATAACAATGGTAGCTCTTTTTGAAAGTCGGCTTAAGGACATATTGAGAGCATATTTCATTGATGATGAAGATAATACAGCAGAACGTATTCTAAATCCAATGGGAGGAGCAATCTCTTCATTTACAGTAATGCTAGATACTATTTATCTAGTTGGTCTTCTCTCAAACAAGGCGCGAAAAGTCCTAAAATCTATGGCACATCTGAGAAATATCTTTGCTCACCATCATGATATACGAAACTTTGAAGATTTCTCGTCTAGCAAACACAATGAAACAATAAATAAATTCCGAAAAAAGTGTAAGAAATTTATCACATCGTCTAATCAAGATGTTGAACAAATCGATCCTCGTGATTTGTTTTTAGCATTGTCACCAACTCTTCGTATCGAACTTTCATATGCTAAAAGACATGCACAGCAGGTCAAACGTAAAGAAAAAGCGGATAGCTATATGGAATCCGGTATCCATTTCAGAAGAGAGGTTGAATCCCCACCAGGTGAGTAGGCGAATCGAGATTGGGAGGTGGATTTATTATGCCATAAGAGGCGTTGATGAAACTATATGGGTAGAAGGCAAATGTAGAGGGTTCGTGAAAAGACACCTTGCTCATTAATATTCCATTTCTGCAAGGGCATCAAAAAGACAATAACTTTATCTATAAACAATGCTAAATCCATCACCATGACAAAAGTACCAAGTGAAAAACGAATCATTGAGCATCATTCTCACTACTTTAACGTTACAATGAGACTATTAGAATAAATTCACCGCAGGAAACCAATGATGGATACCTCAACCACTCGCAAAGAACGCGCGCTCGACATGCTTGGGTCTATTCAGACCGCGCTCACGGATGACCAACTCAAGGAAGCGATTGAGAATCTTGAAACCTTGCAAGCCTACCTGACCGAATGGATGCACACGCACCATATTGAGAGTGCCAAAACATGGATCGACGCATCTGTGCAGGAAGACTTGTTAGCATTCAAAAGCGACCTTGCCAACCAACATCTTCAAAATTGGCAGGAAGCATTGGACGACCCAACAGACAGGGAGTTCTCCAATTATCAAACTCGTGTGCAAGAGCGCATTCAGAAAAAGCAAGCGATACTCCAAGTCAGGGGTGTTTTGGCTCATGTACAAGAATTGATGAGTGAAGCGGAGCGAATCGAACACGGTGCAGATGCTCCTGAACCTGCGTACATGATGAGTCAGTTTTATCAGAAAATCTCAGGAATCATGAGTGCGGCTCATTCGGAATTCCCAAACACAGTTAACTTGGATGTTTTATTCAAGAAAGCACAGAAACTACAAGAGAATAAAGCGTTAGTCGCAATCATTTATCCGACAGCAATCGAACAAAACGATTACACGACTGCCCTCTCGCTTCTTGAATCTGTCCAGACTGACTATTTGATACCGCGCTTTATTGAGAAGACAACGGCGACTAGCAAACAGGTGGAATTCAGTAAAATGGTTTCAATCTCTGAAGCGAAGACTGAACTACGGACTCTGGCAGAGGAATGGGCGCAGAGTCAAGCACAAGATGTTATGGAAACAGCCAGCGGTCACCTTGCTAGTCATCATCCACAATCAGCTGTCGATAGCTTTGCCGATCGCGTATCCTTTGACGCATTCCTCACCGATGAACTCAAGGAACAGCTGAATGCTCTGTTCAAACAGGCTGAAGCTGAGTTGGACAGTTTGCAACGCGCCGAAGCACAATCTCTTCAAGCACGGGAAATGGTCGCAGAAAATCCCCTTCAGGCATGGGATGTCTACGCCAAAGCGTATCATACTTACCAATGGGCAGAAGGATTATCGGCTACGCGAGAAACCATCGTGCAAGCTCTCCAAAAACAGCTTGAAGAATTGATCTTACAAGCGGATCATGCCTTCCATGCCCGACAAATGGAGCATACTCAGCAAATATTCCAGAATGCACAACGTATCTATAGCCAGAAAGATGTATTGCTGGATGAACTCTTACTTCAGCTAGAAGAGATGGATCATGTATCCAAGCAGTATGAGGAATATATTGAAAACGCGACGACAACATTAAACAACGTTCAGGAGTTGTTGACACAGGATACAACCGCCGCCAACGATCTCTTGAGTCAGTTGGAAAGTTACCCTGAGATTGTGCTAGAGGCTTTCCCCGATTTGCATCAGGTGCGCGCTCAGGTCAATCATCAGCTGAATGCAGATCGCGTCTACGGGGAGCTTCTCAACCAGATGTATGTGACTGACCTAGTCGAGGTACAAAAGGGGATTGAATTTGGCACAGAAGCCAGTCAGGAATTTGAGGGCGATACACGCTTCCCATTACTACTTCAGGCTTTGCAAATCCACGCTACCTTCTTACAAGCACAGCAACACATCGCTGACGACAAAATCTCGCAAGCACTCGAACTGATTCAGACTGTCGCTGTTGCGACTAATCACCCAGACCAGCCACACGCACAACAGCTTATCGAGGAGTTACAACAAAGTACATCTGAGGAATAGTTGACATCCACTTTACCAAAAGGGCTTCTGAAAAGTATCCAAATTGTTCAACCATTTAGTCTCCACCCGGAGAGTAGGCGGCTTCGGGGTTAGCGGGTGGGATTTGTGCTTCTTCTTCTTGTATCAGACCTTCGGATAATAACACCCGTTTGAAAGATGTAATAGCGACTTCAATCATGTCCAAATTGGGTTCGTTCGTCGTGAGATGTTGGAGAGCGAGATTGGGTTTGACGATGATGCGAATGATGGGGTTGTGCATGTTCTTCGCAGTGAATTTGAGAAATTCGTAGGCGACACCTGCAATCACCGGAATGAGGATGATGCGTGACAAAATCAGCAGTGGGAGAACGGGTCGTCCGAGTACACCGAAGAGCAAGATGCTGACAAACACGACGGTGAGTAAGAATGCTGTTCCGCAACGCGGGTGTTCAATGGGATAACTTTGCACCACTTCGGGAGTTAGGTCTGCTCCAGCTTCATATGCATTGATGGTCTTATGTTCCGCCCCATGATACGAAAAGATACGCTTGCCGTCCGTGGTGCGTCCGACAAACCAGATATAGACCACCAAAATCACCAAACGCACAAGCCCTTCTAGGATGTTGACGAAGAAGGCATCGAATCCGCCAGAGATTGCATTCTGCCCTTCGACTTCGGCATAGCCCAAGAGATTACCTAAGCCTGATGAGGCCGCGACAGGGAGGACGAAGAATAGTCCTATGCCAAGCACAAGGGAGAAAGCCACTGTTATCCAGCCGATGGGTCCATTGAAACTGGCTTCTTCCTCACCCAAGGCGACATCTGCTGACCAGAGCAAAGCGCGAATGCCAAGACCGAGTGCATCCCATAATCCAATGATTCCGCGAACAAAGGGCATCTTAGCGATGCGTCCGCGATAGAGGGTGGCGTTGAGAGGTTGTTCGTGGATGACGATTTGTCCTTCGGGGTCACGGACGGCGACTGCCATATCGTGTGCGCCCCGCATCATCACGCCTTCGATAACGGCTTGTCCTCCATAGGAAAAGCGCATTTCATTTACAGGTTGATTGTTTTGTTCCAGTGCCAACGTTGATTGCTCCTATACTTGGTAATTAGTGTTTGGTTTTTAGTTGTTAGAAAAAACACTTTTTAAGTTATCGTATTCTCTAAAACGACATATCTCTTTCAAAAGTGTTGGGGCGTACAGCTGTACGCCCTTACAAAAATGCTTGCTAGTATGAATTTTTTAGTTCTGCACTCTTATTCAAATTCAACCGATGCAGACTCTCCATTAATTGTTATTTCTGTTATGGAAAGGTTGCTATCTAAGAGGGATAAGATTAGTGTATTTCCGCCGACGGGACAACCATCGGTTTCGTTGCAATCCGCGCCTTCAAGTGTCCATTGTACGGTATTGTCGGTGGGATAGAGAAGTGTCTGATTGCCGAAGGCATCAAAGTGATAGGCTTTTTCGTCGTTGGTGGTGATGGACAATCGTGTCTCTGCTTCGGTTCTTGCCCATGCGACGAGGGTTTGTCGTCCGTTAGCGTGGGTTAGCTGAACAACAGAGACGGTATCCGTCTGTGCGAGTTGGGCAGAAGTGACATCGGCAAATTGTGAGACGACGGTTTGCCATGCATAGAAGGCGAGTCGAGGGGATTGGTCGGCTGGTGAGGTGATGCCGAAAGATTCGCCACCGGGAGGAAGTCCTTGATCGACCAGTTTATAGACTGCCATACGCTCGACATCTGCAACAAGGGCTAATGCCGATGCTTGGATAAGGAAGTCGGCTTGTTGTGTCAAATCGAGTTGATAGACAGGACGCTCGACTTGCCACGTGGGGTCATCGGTGGGGGCGGCGTTGGTTTCATTAATCCAGATAGCTTTGTCCGTTAAGCTGTGTTCGTCTAGCATCTCGCGCATAATGCCGACAATTTCATAGATTGTATCCGTGCGGAAGTAGATGTGGAGGCTCAGGACATCAAAGTAGTAATTGTTTTCTTCTGCATTCGGGTCTTCTAGGATACGCTCAACAAGTCGGGTCATGTAGGGGGTGCGTCCAGCGTTGACATCATGCCAATAAGTTGTGCCTGCTAAGTGAATCACGGATGAGGGATTGGTCTCTTTGGCAACGAGGTAGGCGACTTTCAGTAGTTGGAAGTAATCGTCGAGTTCACCTTCAAATTCATAGCCGTAGGTATCAGACGAAATGTCGGGTTCGTTCCAGATAATGAAGTGATTGACCCCCCGACTGGCATAATAATCCACAGTACGACGGACGAAATTTGCCCAGACATTGTTGAGGTCGTCTATGGGTAAGTCTAAACCACGCGGGACACCTACACTGGGAGAGCCATCGGTTGCCCATGCGGGCGTATTTTTTAATAGGGCAACAACTTCGCGTCCACATTGGCTGGCGTTTTTGAGCCAACGGTCATCGATATTG
>JANQRM010000029.1 GCA_028284565.1 Anaerolineae bacterium
GCGCATTTCACCTTCGGGTTGGGCGGTAATGAAGAGGGTTGAGCCTAATTCGATTTCCACACCATTGATGGCAAAGTCGATTGTGCCGACACCTTGTGGAGTCTGAATCAAGATGCCGTCGGTGATTTCTTCACATCCGGCTGTGCCGATGCCACTTTGAAAGCGGAAGGTCTGCATGCCCTCATCTATATCCCACACATCGACATCCCCAAACGCCAAGAAAATGACGTTTTGTCCGGGTTGGGTGTCGGGGAGGTTGGCTTGGAGGCTGAAATAGGCAATGCCCCAATCGCCCGTTTGTAAATCGAAGGGGTCGAGGTCGAGACTGTCAAGGGTGATGACATCGACAATGTTGCCGGGTTTCTCAAAGATGAATTCATTTGTTGTATCGCTGGGCGTGGCTGTTAGGGTGGCATTGCCATAGCAGGCTTGATTACGTGAGGTGGGGTCACAGAGTTGGTCAACGGCATCGAGTGCGGTTTGTAAGATGGCAGGGCAATCATCAGTTTGCGATAAGATGGTGAGGGTGCTTAGGATGAAGATGGTAAACATCCCGCCGAGTGATTTGAGTTGGCGCATGTTAACCCCCAAATGATATACAACCTACTTGTCAAGAAAATAACTGACTGTCCCATGAGAAACAAGGGCGTAGTGGCGATGAATTTGTTATCATCGAGCGGGTGATTATAAATGGTTGAGGTCGATGTATGCGTTTAGCGGTATTTAGCGATATTCATGGGAATTTGGTGGCGTTTGAAGCGATGCTGGCGGACTTGGAGTCGGTTGGTGATGTTGACCGCATCTGGTGTTTGGGGGATTTGGCGGCGTTTGGGGCGCGTCCGGCGCATTGTGTTGAGAAGATTCGAGCGATGCGGGAGGACATTGGTAAAGAGAAATTTAAGGTCATCGGAGGCAATACGGATCGCTATCTGGTGACGGGGGAACGTTTTCCAGCGCGTACTGTGAAAGAAGCCGATAAATTGCCTACGTTTGTACAAGCGCGGACGACGATGGATACCGTGCTGAATTGGAATCTGGCGCAGTTGACGTGGGAAGATTATGAATTCCTCTCCAAGATTCGGGGACGTGAGACTCGTGAGCATGTGTCGGGCTATGGGACGATTATTGGTTATCATGCGATTCCGGGTAATGATGAGTCGATGGCGTTACGACCTGATACAGATGAAGAAGAGGCGGCGGATGCCCTGTTGGATCGTGGGGGTCTATTGGCGATTGGGGGACATACCCATTTGATGATGCAACGGGAGGTGCGTGGCTGGACGGTCGTGAATGTCGGCAGTGTGGGGATGTCTTACTCTAATCCGGGACAGGCGGAGTGGGGATTGTTCACGATTGAAGATGGCGAGTTGTCGATTGATATGCGTGTCGTTCCTTATGATGTAGATAAGGCGATTGAGGAGTTGAGGATGGTGGAGTATCCGGCGGTGGAGTGGATGGCGAATCGGTATCGGCAAGGGGTTGGGTAATAGATTTTTAGTTCCAAAATGGAATTTCGTAGGGGCGTACAGCTGTACGCCCTTACACAGAGATATAGAGTTTAGGAGGATTTGATGAACATCAAAAATGTGATTGCAGTGGTGACGGGCGGGGCGTCGGGGTTGGGCGGGGGCTGTGTGCGTCGCATTGTCGAACAAGGTGGGCAAGCGGTTATCCTTGACCGTGATGAGGACAAAGGCAAAAAACTGGCTGAAGAACTGGGCGATTCGGTGCAGTTTGCAAAAGCGGATGTGACGAATGCGGACGAGGTGCAGTCGGCGTTGGATGTGGCAGTGGAAGCCTTTGGTGGAGTGAATGTCATCGTGAACTGTGCGGGTGTAGGCATGGCAATGCGAACAGTGAATCGGCATGGACCGCATGACCTCGGCGTGTTTGAGACCGTCATCAAGATTAACTTGATTGGCACATTCAACGTGATTCGGTTGGCGGCGGCAATCATGGTGGAAAATGAACCGAATGAAGCGGGTGAACGTGGGGTGATGGTGAATACCGCGTCGGTAGCGGCGTTTGATGGGCAGATTGGACAGGCGGCGTATTCGGCATCAAAGGGAGGCATCGTTGGGATGACTCTGCCGATTGCGCGGGATTTATCACGGAACGGCATTCGGGTGTGTACGATTGCGCCGGGTATTTTTGATACGCCCTTGTTAGCCGGCTTGCCAGAAGATGCGCGCGAGTCGCTGGGTCATCAAGTGCCGTTCCCGCCACGCTTGGGACAGCCTGCGGAGTATGCTCATCTGGTGCAGGCTATTATCGAGAATGAGATGCTGAATGGTGAGGTCATCAGATTAGATGGGGCGATTCGGATGGCTCCGAAGTAGAGGGAAGGCAATTATGAGTATCACATTTGGCTATGTTGTTCCGGCTGTGGCACAAAAAGGGGGCGTTGAAGCGTGGTTATCTAATGTGGATAAAGCAATTCGCAATGTAGAACCGTATATTCATAGCTTGTGGATGACTGACCACTTTTTCTGGAGTGACCGACCCACTTTTGAAGCGTGGACAGTTGTGACTTATTTAGCAACCCGCTACCCTCAGTTTAACGTTGGTCCGATTGTCTTAGGACAAAGTTATCGAAATCCAGCACTGTTGGCAAAGATGGCTTCCACGCTCCAAGTTCTCTCTAACGGACGGTTCATCATGGCTATTGGGGCTGGGTGGAAAGAGGATGAATATCATGCATATGGCTACCCCTTTCCGCGAGCAGGAATTCGGCTAGCTCAATTGGAAGATATGCTAGAGATACTGACTCGATTATGGAAAGAACCCGGTCAAGTGACGTATGAAGGGGAGCATTACAGCATTCGAGATGCTTATTGTGAACCCAAACCCGACCCAGTTCCTCCGATATTGGTTGGGGGTGGCGGACGCAAAACGATGATGTTGGCAGCGCGCTTCGCCGATATTTGGAATGTGCCAGATATGCTCATTGACCCGTTTATCGAGCGTGTTCAGATATTGCACGAACATTGCGAGACGATTGGTCGAGACCCAGCCACACTCGACCTCAGTTGGTTTGGACGTTTAGCAGTTGGGGAAACTGAAGCTGATGCGTTGGCTCTGAGTGATGGACGATGGACACCTGACAACGCTATAGTCGGCACGGTTGATCAAGTACAACATCGCATCCAGCAATACGTTGATGCGGGTGTCACAAGGTTTATGTTTGGGATGTTAGATGCAGAGACAGAACATACACGAGACCTGATTCAAACAGTCTTGCAGTCATTCTTCTAACTTGTTTGTGTTGTATCTAAGCAAGCTGTTCTAGTGGGCATGGCTAACTCCACTTGTTACAATCCTTGATGGAATCAATGTGACACACGCAGAGAGGCTGATTGATGACGAGGTTAACGGTTAAAGATTTATTTGCGCTGAAGGGTAAACGCCAACTGACACAGGTGAATATCCGCAATCCCAAAGATGCCGAAGCCTGTGAAGCGGCTGGGATTGATTTGATTATCACATGGGAACGGAGTGATATTGCCGGTGTGCGTGCCGCCGCGCCCAACACCTTTTTGACCATCGGCTTGGTGTATGGAGAATATGCTAGCACGACGGAAGCCTTACGTGCCTGCTATCGTGCCATGCGACTGGGTGCGGATGCGATTTACTGTCCGCAAAGTTTGGATTATGTGCAGGCGATGGCGAAGGAAGCGATTCCTGTGGCGGGGCATGTAGGCTTTGTTCCTTATAAAAAGACGTGGTTCGGTGGATTCAAAGCGGTAGGGAAAACCGCCGAAGACGCGATGAAAGTCTATGAACTGGCGTTGGCGTATCAAGAGGCTGGGGCAATCGCTGTCGAAATGGAACTTGTGCCTTCCAAAATCGCCGCCGAAATCACGAAGCGACTCGACATCCTCACCGTTGGGATGGGAAGCGGACCCCATTGTGACGCACACTACCTCTTCGCAACGGATATTTTGGGTGATAATCCGGGACATATCCCCCGTCATGCGAAGGTGTATCGTGACCACAAGAGCGAGTATGAACGACTGCATCAAGATGCGATTGAAGCCTTTCGTGAATTCCAGACGGATGTTGAGACAGGAGCTTATCCCGATGCTGGACATATGCTCAAGATGAAGGATGAGGAATTCAGTAAATTCATGGATGCCCTAGGAGACTCATCATGAGTGTGGTTCTCTATCGTCATGCGTGGGGTGCGGTGGGACCCCATTTTACATGGCAGACTCTGCCTGATTTGGTGTATGCCGCCGCCCAAGAAGGCTATGTGGGTGTTGAATTCCCCCTCATCTACTTTGAAAACGAACCGGATGGGACAGAGGTTGCAGAAACGAAGTTTCGTGAAGCCCTCGAAGAAACAGGTTTGGATTTCTTTCCGCTGATTGCTACCTTGCCGAAACCATGGGGGGATTATGATGGGCATCTGAGCCTGTTTCGTGCGCTGATTCAACGAGCAACGGAATGGGGTGTGTCCAAAGCGAGTGTGCATACAGGCGCTGACTCGATGGATGATGCAAAGGCTATCCGATATTATCGTGAAGCCACCGCTATTGCGCGCGATGCGGGAATCGAACCGCTGTATGAGACACATCGGGGTCGTCCCATGTTCAATCCGTGGCGCACGGTCAAATTGCTAGAAGCCTTGCCTGATATTTGGCTCACGGCGGATTTTGCTCATTGGATGCCCGTCGTTGACCGACTCCCGCATGACCTGATGGACCTATTCGAGATTTGTGCCTCACGCACTAAACACCTACATGCGCGCATTGGTTATGACAAAGGACCGCAAGTGCCTGACCCGCGTGACCCCGTTTGGGATGCTTATACAGAGATTCACGAGCAATGGTGGGATATGTGTGTGCAAGGGGCGATTGACCGTGATGAAGTTATGACGATTACACCCGAATTTGGACCGTGGAATTACTTGCTTAATCTGCCGCATACGAAGACACCGATTGCCGATGTCACGGAAGTGGTGGCATGGATGCGAGACCGTTTGCAAGAGCGTTACAACGTTGATACAGAGTTAGCATAAAACATTAGGCTAGCTGTGTCCCGTTTTATTGGGTGATACGTGTTACACTAGAGTAGAACATTATTATTGGATTGAAGGTGACGCGCGATGCCCATTTTTGATGACCATCATCGGGAACACAAAGTCGATAGCGGGCATATCTCGATTGTGCTGGACAATGGGGAGTCCTTGCCTGCTTTCTGGGCGCATCCTCAGATTGGACGACAGTTTTCGGGGATTGTGTTGATTCATGATTGGTGGGGCTTAGATGATGTGGTGCGTCAGGTGGCGAACTTCTTTGCACAGACAGGGTACTATGTCATCGTGCCGGATTTGTTTGGTGGACAAATTGCGCAAACTCCACAACAAGCAATGAAACTTGTCGAACAGTATCGAGAAGCCAGTTATGAAAAGGTGGATGGCGCGTTGCAAGTGCTGGAAACGCATCATCAATGCAATCGCAAGGTAGCGGCGGTTGGTCTCGGTATGGGGGGCAGTCTGGCATTTGAAGCGGGGATCAAGCGGACCGACTTGGAGGCGAGTGTCGCGCTAAGTGGCTTCCCGCAGGATTATCTAGGCAAGTTTAACCAAGCTCAGACTCCCATTATGGCGATGTATGGGACGAATGAACCCTATATTAAAGCCTCTACTGTGAAAAAATTATTGGATGAGTTGAAGCAGACCAAACTGAAAGATCAACATCGCATTCGCTTATATGAAGATGTGGGGCATAACTTTTTTGCAAGCGATTTAACGCCTGCTCAGCAACAACGCACGAATGAAGCGATGAATGATATGTTGGATTTTCTCGATGATTATATTGGGCGTTTCGAGCGTCCGGATTACAGCGACATTATTTAGCGACTTAGCATTTCAGCGACTCAGCAATTTAGCTATCAGAGTCCAGCCGTCAGCTATTGTGGAACGACTATTTGACTGCTCGGTTCTGATTCAGCGTTCAAGCATTTTCACGATGTCTTGGTATCCTTTGTGACTTGGCGGTAATCTCTTTTGATAAAATTAACCAAATTTATTGCGTGTTTCTTGGCAATCCTGTACAAATGGGATAGTCTCAACAGACCGTTCCACATTGTTCAGTGATGACCAACAGGAGTCTCCGATGGGCAAAAAAAACCAGAACACCTCGTTCCGTAAAAGTGTCGATAAGATGGTTGACCGCGCTTTGGCGTACATGGATTTACCACCCGGCTTGCCAGCTGAACTCAAAGCCTGTAACAGTGTCATTAAAGTCCAATTTCCGGTGAAGTTGAATGATGGCGAATATCATGTATTCACGGGATGGCGCGCCGTACATAGCGACCATCGCTTGCCTGTGAAAGGTGGGATACGGTATGCACCTAGCGTGAATCAAGATGAGGTCGAGGCTCTGGCATCATTGATGACCTATAAGTGTGCGATTGTGAATGTCCCTTATGGTGGCTCTAAAGGTGGATTGCGACTGAATCCACGTGATTATGAAGTTGAAGAGTTGGAAAAAATTACGCGCCGATTTGCCCGTGAACTGATCAAAAAAGGCTTTTTGAGTCCGAGTGAAAATGTCCCTGCACCCGATATGGGGACGGGAGAGCGTGAGATGGCGTGGATTGCAGATGTCTATAAGATTTTGCGTCCGAATGATGTGAATTACTTTGCCTGCGTGACGGGGAAGCCTGTCACAAATGGTGGTATACGGGGGCGGACGGAGGCGACTGGGCGCGGAGTGCAATATGTAATTCGAGAATTTTTCCGTCATGAAGATGATGTGAAACGTGCAGGCATGGACGGGGATTTGTGGGGTAAGACGGCGGTGATTCAAGGCTTGGGAAATGTAGGTTATCATGCGGCGAAATTTTTAACTGACCAAGATGGGGTGAAAGTTACAGCGGTCATCGAATGGGATGGTGCGATTGTTGATGACAACGGCATAAATATTGATGACTTAAGCGAACATATATGGATACATCGCGGAGTCACAGGTTATGATAAAGGGCAGTTTGTCGAAAAAGAGCAAGCGAAGCATGTCCTGACGAAGGAATGCGACATCCTGATTCCAGCGGCATTGGAAGGACAAATCACGCCAGAGAATGCGGCAGATATTCAGGCGAAACTGATTGTAGAAGCGGCGAATGGACCTGTAACCTATGAAGCGGATGAAATTTTGAATGAAAAAGGCATTGCGATTCTGCCAGATGCTTATGTGAATGCGGGTGGGGTGACCGTCTCCTATTTTGAGTGGATTAAGAACATCTCGCATATCCGCTTTGGTCGGATGCAACGTCGCTTGGATGAATGGCGTGGTGGACGTATTATTGATGCACTAGAAGAACTGACCGGCAAGCAAGTTCCCATATCCTTGAAGAAAGACATCACGGAAGGCGCAGATGAAGCGACCATGGTGCGGTCTGGTTTGGATGATACGATGCGTCTCGCCTATCAAGAGGTGCGGACGATGATGCACCTTAGGGAAATCGCAGATTATCGGACAGCGGCGTATGTGGTTGCACTCCAGAAGATTGCCCGCACGTTGATGGAGATGGGGGTGTAAGAAAGTAATGAGTTTCGAGGCATGAGTGCTGAATGATGGCGGTTATATTGTTGTTAGGGGTCAGCCGTCGCTATCAGGAAAGGGATTCTAGACTTAGATTGGCTGTGCAAGCGCGTGATATAGCATCCTCATAACCCAACGCTTGCCCGAATTTGTATGAGTATCACCCCACCGGGCTGGGTTCAGAGCAAGGCGGGAGGTTGCTGTATTGCTTCTCCCAATCATCACCATAGAACGAGAGATACTCGGAGACATGGGTTGACCAGTAGGAATTCTCGTGTTCGCCAACGGGATGCACGACATAGGTATGAGGAATACCTCGTGCGCTGAGTCGGCTGGAGAAGAGTTGCTGGCTGGGTCCCGATGAATCGCTCGCACCGTTGTCGAGGTACATGCGTATCTCAGCATCCCGCAAGAAGGATGAATTCAACGCAAGTTCAAGCGGATTATACGCGGGTGGAATCTCGGCGGTATTGTTGGGGAAGAAGGCACTGTGTCCGCCGACAATGCCAAAGATGTCCGGATTCCGCATGGTGATGCTATATGCCCAAAATCCGCCACGAGAGATGCCCCCGATTCCCCGATGGTTACGATTTTCGATAATGCAGAAGTTGCGCTCAATCGTTGGCAAGAGTTCGTCTAAGATAACAGATTCATACGAGGGGTCGGGTGGGAAGGCGTTGAGCTGTCCGATCGTCCCCATGTAGGGCATGACGACGATCATGGGCGGGAGTGCGCCGAGTTGAATGCCTTGATCGAGTGCGTCTGGAATGTCTAAATCGACCCATTGCCCTTCTCGATAGCTGAGACCATGCAAGAGAATGACGACAGGATAGCGCGCGCCGGATTCTCGGTAGCAAGGCGGAAGATAGACATTGTAGCGTAAGTTCTCATTGGCGATTTCGCTGAGGTTGTCCCGGATTTCGATTACTTCGCCCGTATCGACATCACAGGGGAAGGGTGTGGGCGTGGCAGTGGCATTGGGTGTTGGTGATGGAAATGGCGTGCGGGTAATAGTCGGTGTGTGTGTGGCAGAGGGCAAGACGGTAGCTGTCGGTGGATTGGTGATGACCACGGCGAGGGGTGTGGGTGCATAGGGCGCGAGTGGGTCGCAGGCAATCAATATCAAGCCTAGAATCAATAGTCGTCCTAACCCATGAAATCCGCGCATCCTGCTTGTGTCCTTCTGTAGCAAATCAATGTGTGTCAGCAAAGCTCAATTTTACACGACTTGGCGTAAGTGGAAAGTGTCCCCACCCTAGCCCTCCCCGATTCAAGGAGGGAGCTTGTTGCTGAGTTCGTGTAGATGGGATGCTCAGGGTTTGTGTTATCTGTCTCTGATCTTTTATTGATATAATGACTTCAACCTTAAATGATTGTTTTTAAACAAGTTAAGGATGTAAAATTGTGAGTTACGAACCCCTTGCTGAAGTGCGGAAGAATCTCAAAGTTAAATGGTATCGCTCGCCGATTCCCGGTTCGAAGTTGCGGGAACTATCAAAGCGAAGTGATGTGCAAGGCTGGATACAAGCGGGTGGGCATCTCGGCTTGTATGTGCTGACAGGTCTGGCTGTCTTGCTCTTTTGGTCGCAAGCGCAGTGGCTCGGCTTTTTTGTTGCACTGTTTCTTCATGGAACAATAGCGAGCTTTTTTGTGGGTGTTGCACCGCATGAACTGGGGCATGGGTCAGTGTTTAAGACGAAGCGACTGAACAAAATCTTCTTGTATATCTTTAGTGTACTGAGTTGGTGGGACCCCTTCGATTATGCGAGTAGCCATACCTATCATCATCGTTATACGCTACACCCCGAAGGAGACCGTGAGAATTTATTGCCTCTCGAACCCAGTTTGAAATCAACCTTTGTACTTCAACTGTTGACGGTTAATCTATTGACCCAACGGGGGCGGACGTTTGGTAAAGGTGGGCTGTTATCGACCATCTATGTGACGATTCTGGGGGCGTTTGGTCGGGTTGGAGATATGGACATCCCCGCGAATGAATGGATTCAGTCCTTGCATGATGACCAGCCAGATGAGTATCGTAAGTCGGTGTGGTATTCGCGCTTCTTGCTAGTGTTTCATGGGACGATTACTGTGCTTTCCTTACTATCGGGTTATTGGGTGTTTATCTTGATTATTCCGGTTGCGCCCTTTATTGCGAATTGGTTGGCATATTTGGTGGGCTTGCCTCAACATTGTGGGCTGATGGAAAATGTCCCCGATTTCCGCAAGAGTGTGCGCTCAATGACCTTGCCACTCCCAGTTGAATTTTTGTATTGGCGCATGAATTGGCACACCGAGCATCATATGTATGCGGGAGTCCCCTGCTACAACCTCAAGGCGTTATATCACGAAATCGCGGATGATATGCCGAAACCGCGCACGTTAATCGAAGCATGGCGGGAGATGCGAGACATTTGGAGACGACAGAAGGTGGAACCCGATTATGTATTTGATACGCCCTTGCCACCCACAGCGAAACATATCCGCACGGATACGCCCGATGAATTGGAAAGTTCGATAGGGGAGTTGGCTCCAGAGGGATTGCGATAGCGTTTGGAGGTGATATGAAACGTAGCGATATTCAATTGATGTTTGATTATAACTATTGGGCGAATGGGTTAATTTTGAGCCTAGCAAAGAAATTATCCCATGAACAATTGACCCAGCTGAATGCCTTCAGTTATGGCAGTTTGCTGGGAACGTTGGCACACACCTTGGATGCGGAGTATGTCTGGCGGACAATGTGTCAAACGAATGCATTTCAAGGACGGTTGGTGGATAAGGTGGACTTTCCGACTCTGGATTCGCTCATTGATTATTGGGATAAAGAGGAAGCGGAGATGCGGGCGTTTATCAATAGCTTGTCGGATGATGATATGACAAAAACCGTCCGCTATGAAGGTGGTGAAGGCATGAGAGAGCGTGTGATGTGGCATTGTCTGTGGCATGTTGTCAATCATGGAACTCAGCATCGAAGTGAGTGTGCGGTGATGTTGACTGATTTTGGTCAGTCGCCGGGCAATATTGACTTTTCATTGTATATGAATACCAGAAGCTAGCTGGATCATGTCTGATATACTCAGTGCATGACAAAGACGAAAAAGTATTCCAACATCCATTTCCCATTGCCTGAATTGTTGTATCTGGCAGAATTTGTTTGGCTGATTGCGATGGTGATTGCCTTTTGGCATCACTCGCCGCCGATACGTGATAATTGGGTGGGATTGGTTTTGCTGGCTGTGCCGATTTATATGCTTCGCTGGTTGGAACTCAATCGACTGTGGCGACGTACGCGGTTTGATATATGGTTTGTCGCGCTGATTGTGTTGACGGCGATTAGTTACGAATTTGCCCCAACTGCCCGACAAAATTATTGGGTGATTGTCTGCCGTCCCTTGCTCGGAATCTTTATCGTGCAATATATGGTGACGGTTGCGCGACGAGATGGTTTTTTCAAATTGATTTTGTGGGCGACGGTTGGGCAGGCACTTATCTTTGGGGGGTTGGGATTGACTTCGGTTCAATGGGAAGCGGGGAAATCCGATATTTTCCAACCTGTATTGGATAGTCTGCCTGTGTTGGATACACAAGCGGTGTTGCCGGATATGCTCTTGCGCTTTAATCCAAATGAGTTGGCTGGTTTGTTGGCGTATTTGTGTCCCTTGATGGCTGGGTTTGCACTATATCGAAGTAATTCACGATTTCTGCGAGGTGTGGCTGGGGTTGGATTTTTGCTGACGTTGGCGGGATTGATGTTGGGGCAAAGTCGTTTTGCGATTGCAGGGGTTCTGTTGGGATTGGCTGTGCTGATTCTATTCGGTATTCCACAAGTCAAATGGCGGGTGCTGGCTTTAGGATTAGTGGGCGGTCTGGTTGCCTTGCAGGTTGTGATTTTTATTGGACCAACTGCGTCGGGAGACTCAAGTAATGAACCGTCTGCTACCGTTTCTGTGCGTGACCAGAATACACTCAACGCGCGCTTCCAAACGTGGGAGAGTGCGCTACGGATGATGGGAGATTATCCGCTAACCGGCATTGGTTTGGCGAACTTTCGGACCGGTGCTAACCGAGAAGCCTATCGTATCCCCTATTATGTGGCACGGGAGACCGTACCGCCTCATGCTCATAATGAGTGGTTGCAGATGGGTGCGGATATTGGTGTGGGTGGCGTGATAGTGTTTGCCGGGTTGTATCTCACGACAATTTGGATGATGTGGCTCACATGGCAGGTGAATATGGGGCGATTGCTGGTGTTGGGTGTAGGTGGAGGGTTGTTGGCGCATTTTGTCTATGGTTTGGGAGATGCGATACCGTTGTGGGATCGTGGGGCGTTTTTGTACTGGTGGTGTATTGGGTTGTGCGCGATGTTGTATCAACGATTCATCGTATTCGATGCGGAATTGAAGAGGGAAACTTAAGGGTTGATGACTGTCAGGTATCCCTCGGCAGGAAATTCGTCCTACTCGACCAGAAAACAATTGTTAAGACACTCATATCGCGGTACAAATAGATAAAACTTCATGCTTCTCAGTGGTTTCTTGAAGTATAGTAAAGTTAGAGGAAAACAAACCTTTGGAGTTTTGGATTCAAGTCGATTTTTTGGAATTGAAGCTGGATCGTTAGTGTAATTTTTGTGAATGCAGAGCAAAACCCAACGCAGGGTGTCGAATCGCTATTGTCGAGGCTTAGACCTCCCCATTTACTCAGTTTGATTCCCGTTCTTTTTGTCCTGATTGGATTAGGGCGGGTGTCGGCTGGTTTGCAAGCCTTAGAATGGCGTGATAGTGCGATTGTACTAGTGATGATTTCGGGTTTGGTGTTGTTGATAACGGCGGCCATCCTCAATTATCGTCTTCCCCATACGCTTATTTCTGCCTTTATGCATTTTGCGGTCACGCTGGCCTGGCTGGTTCTGGGCTTGCCCGTCGCTATTTGGATTACCTTAATTGGCATTATCTTAGGCACATTGGGCTATTTTCGCTGGGGAACCCGACTCGGCGGGCTCCAGTGGACACCATCGGTTGCTATAGCGCAGTGTCTGACGCAGATTTCGATAGT
This sequence comes from Anaerolineae bacterium, assembly GCA_028284565.1. Next base: position 12,606 of record JANQRM010000029.1, read on the forward strand.
TGGGGTGAGCATTTGTGTGGCGTTTGGTGTCTATACGCTGATGGCAGGTGAAATCCCTGTGCAGACCTTGGGTGCTGAGCAACTGATGCCCATCAGTTGTGCTCTGTTGGGCGGGTTTGTGAGTAAGCAACTGTTGAGCCTTGCTTTTGAAGAAGCGAGTGTTTGGAAACCCTTCCATCCCTTGAATATGATTCTGGAGTTGGGTTTGTTAGTGGTGGTGGCTAGCCTACCGACTCTGCTTGCTCAAGCCGGACAAGTCACGTTCATGATTTTTGTGTCTTTTGTCAGCATACAGGTTGTTCGGTATTATCAAGCACAAATTGCTCGAAAACTCGCTAAAAAACAGATTCAAGAATTATCGGCGATTAATGCGGTTGGACGTAATGTGACGGCGCATTTGTCGTTACAAGATGTGTTGATGAGTATTTATCGTGAGGTGCATCAACTGATTCCTGCGGAGACCGTCTTTATCGCCTTGGCAGATGAGGACGATGAGTCGCTGAACTATCGCTTGGTGATGACGAATGACGAAGCACAAACATGGAATCATGCCCACGCCAGTAGTCCGAGTGATTATGTGAATCAACATCAGTCGTCCCTCCTCATTCAACGGGGTGAGACCCAACGCCTCAATCAACTGAATATCAACATGAACGGGACATCGGGGGATGTGTATTTGGGTGTTCCCTTGTTGGTGGGGGATGAATCGCTTGGTGTGTTGGGTGTTGTGGATAACAATCCACAGCGATTCATGCCAGATGCCATACAGACCTTGGAACATATTGCAACGCAGGCGAGTCTGGCGGTGCGGAATGCGACCTTATATGAACAGATGATGCAATCTGCTGAGAATCTATCGCGGATTAACCAATCGATTCAAGATGTGATCTTTAACCTCGACCATCAGGAAGCGATCCAAGTTGCTTGTCAAACCGTACTCGATTTGACGAATGCTCAAGCTTCTGCTTTGATGCTGGTCGATAACCAAGATAAGCGGTTTATTCAGCTGAATAAGAGTTTACATTTACCCCTCGATTTGCAGGTGGCCCTAGAAAAAAATCCCTATCAGGTTGAGCGTTATCTAAAGGGGGCATTTACGGTTGAGAATGTCGCGAATAGTGAGGATGCGTTTGCCAAAACCTTGCAAGAGTCAGGTGGATTCTGCGCGTTTGCAGAAGTCCCTCTGCGTTCTGGCAATACGGTGATTGGGTATATGCTCGTTCTGCATGAAGGGGTGCATCGGTATACCGAACTCGAACTGGATTTGCTGGCGATGTTGACGAGCCAAGTGACGGTTGCGCTGGACAATGCCGATTTGCTCCAAGCATTGGAACTATACGCATCGGAGCAAGCCCAATTGGTGCATCTATCGAGTATCATGGGGGCGAACCTTGAACTAGACCGTATTTTGGGCGATGTCATCACGATTATGAAGCAGATGCTGGACTTGCCCTATGTCGAAATCGGGTTGGTTTCACAATACCGAGATAAGGTGGATGTTTATTCATTTGAAGCTGACTCGTCGGGTCTGACCATTGTGCGGGAGTATAAAGTTACGGATTATCCTGAAATTGAGACGGTTATTCAACAAGTGTCGAGCGAGTCGTCGATTTTTCTGTCCCAGGACTCAAATTTATCAGAGCCAATACGTGCGTTGATGGACCCCGCTGACCTGAAGATGATTACCGTCATGCCGATGGTGGTTCAAGATGAGGTCATTGCGATGATCTTCCTTGGGGATACAACCCCGCGCTTATTTAAGGATAGTGAGCGCCGCTTGATTGATATGGCGACCTCGCAAGTGGCGACGCAGATTCATAATGCTCAGATACATAACCTGACAGAAGAAGCCCTTGTCCAACGCTTAGAACAACTTGCGCTGATTGAAGATATTGCCCAGCAGATTTCGCGTTCGCATGATTTGGATTTGATTATCGGTAATGTGCTGGACTCTGCGTTGCGTTCTACGCAAGCCGACCTCGCCTTAATTGCGTTGCGCGTAGAGGATGGTTCTGGCTATCGAATTCTTGTCAAGCAAGGGTTGGGAATGCCCTATGAGGAAACACGGATTGCCACAACAGGTGTGATTGCAGATGTGGTGAAGACGAAGCGTATTCGCATCATTTCGGATAATCGGACTATTCCCAATTATGTATCACCAGACCCAGATAAGGTATTTCTATCCTCGATGGCTGTGCCGTTGTTGCAGGGCGATGAAGTCATTGGGGTCTTGAATGTAGAAAGTGTTGAACTCGATTTCTTTACAGAAGAACAGTCGGGCTTTATCAAGAGCTTAGCCGGACATGCGATGATTAGCATCCAAAATGCGCGCTTCTTGCAAGAGCGTCAAGAACAAATCGAAACCTTGACACAATTGCGGACACTGGCACTCCAAACCTCGACAGAAGTTGACCAGCAACGGGTGATTGAAGCGGTCTTGACCAACTCGTTGGAGATGTTGGAGGCACACAGGAGCGCATTGTTCAGTTATGATGCTGAAGATGACCTGATTAATTTCGAAAATGGAATTGTGCGACTTGGCACTAGGATAGTGGGTGATCAGTTCTTTATTCCGGAATCGCTAGTGTATCAGGTGGCGCATAGTCAATCGCTCCAGCAATATGAGGACATTAACACCCAGAGCCGTTTTGAAACTTATGAGCATCGGCAATTGATCGATTATGAAAGCCTCCTGCTTATCCCGATTCGCTGGCAGGGAATGGTGCGTCATGTGTTGTGTCTTGCATTCAGAACGCATACGAGCTTTACGCCGAGCTTTATGGATAAAGTCGATTTGCTGATGGTGCAGACGGCAGGGCATCTGGAAAATGCGACACTGACGAAAGAGCTACGGACGAGCAATTTGCGGATGCGCGCCATTCTGGATTCGACGCGTGATGGCATTATCCTCCTTGACCGCGAAGGGTACTTACAAGATGTTAATATCTCGGCAGAGCAACTCATTGGGATTGAGCTGAGTGAGCATCTGGATAAGCATTTTGCCACGACACTCCTCGACTATACTAAACCTGCTGATACAGCTAGCTCGACGTTGGAAGATGAAGGCTTGGATGCCCTGATTCAGATGGCACGGATATTACGCACCGATCCACAACGGACGATGATTCGAGAGTATACGCTACGCCCTCACGGCAAGCTGGTCTATATCAAAGAGATTAGTTCACCTGTGCGGGATGCCAGAAACGACATTATAGGACGTTTATTATCGTTACGGGACCAAACTGAAGAAAAGTCGCTGGAGGTCTATCGGGAAAAACTCCAGCATATGCTCTTGCATGACCTGAAAGGTCCCCTGAGCGCGATTATTAGTAGTATGGTGTTGGGGAAAGATATTGCCGGGGAGACCCACGCCGACAATATGGATGAAAATCTGGCGCTGGTTGCAGAAATGTTTGGGGTCGCTTTTGAAAGCGGGAGTAATCTGCTCGATTTGGTAGAGAGTCTTTTAGACATCGCGAAGTTGCAACAGCAGAAGATGGAACTCAAGCCGAAAGCTCATAACCTCAAAGAAATTGCAGAGAAAGCCTACACTGCGCTCTCTGCATCTTTCAAGGAAGCTGATATTCAAATTGAATATGATACAGAAGACGATCTGAGACCTGTTTATGTCGATGAGGCGATGGTGCGGCGGGTGTTTACCAATTTGATGCAAAATGCGCTTAAATTTACCCCCAAAGGTGGTGCGATTCGTATCTCAACAGATAGTAAGACTTCGCGTTCAGATTTTATCCGCGTGATGATTTCGGATACTGGGTCAGGGATTCCGCCAGAAAACCGTGAAAAAATCTTCGGCGAATTTGAGCAGATTGAAGGACAGAAACCCGAACGGGGCGATAAAGGGAGTGGCTTAGGCTTGACTTTCTGCAAGCTGAGTGTCGAAGCCCATGGCGGACGCATCTGGGTCGAAGCGAATGGCCCCTTGTCCGGCGCGAGTATTGCCTTTACCCTGCCGATTGTGCCGCAGTAATCGCCTGTCCACATTTTTTATCAGTTTCTCCTCAATCAGAACCTCGATTGTGTGCTTACCTCCATATATTTTTAGACTCCTTTACAGCTTATGGTTGTGTTTGGATGCTATAGTGAAGGTGGCAACCCACTGAGCAACAGGAGTAAATATGATGAGTAATCAAGACCCCACCCCGACGAATCCGAATCAGATGCAATTTGAGTTAGAAGGCGATGGCGAAACCAAAGATGCGCGTGACTGACTATTGACCTATGGCGCGCTGATGTTGCTGAGGGGTGGTGCAGTGTTGTTGTTTGGGGATACCTTGATGGATTATGAATTGGGTCCGCGGGGGACGGATGTGGGGTTGATTAACGCCCATTCGGCGGCGATGTTGGCGTGTATCGTCTTTGCCGGACTGACACTTTATCATTTGGTGCAGTATATGTCGAAACGGTAAGGCGTACACAGCTATTTTAGACTGATTTTAGGCATCTTCTACCATTCCTCATTATTCATATTTGCATATAAAGTGGTTAAGAAGGGAATCGACACGATAATATGTTATATAGGGGCGGTTCGCGAACTGCCCTTACTATGTTGCTCATTTTTAAGATTTGTTACATTTTTCATTATTCATATTGATGTTATCTAAAATCGTATTTCTAAGTATCTGTATTTATCCAATGGTTTAGTCAAGATTGCATGATATTATAAACCATAATCACAAGGTTGTTTGCTTATGTATTTTGACGACAAGGGTTCATGACCGAATTTGAGAAGGGTGCGCGCTACAACAGCACCCAAACGGCGTGGGAAAGTATCTGGGATGGTGCGTCAATGGCAGTGGAATTGGAAGCGGTGCGGTCTAAGCGGGCGCAGGAGACGATCCAAGCCTATCTGCCTTATTTAGATACCGATTCCCCCATCCTCGAAGCTGGGAGTGGCTTAAGCGCGGTGATTATCGACCTGAAGCAGAAAGGGTATGAGGTCATCGGCTTAGATTATGCCGTGAATGCGTTGCAAGTATCTCGACGCTATGACAACACGCTAAAACTCATTGGTGGGGATATTCACAATTTGCCTCATGCTGACAATTCCATTGGAGCGTATTTGTCCTTTGGGGTGTTGGAGCATTTCGAACATGGGATGCAACCGGCTCTGCGTGAAGCCTATCGTATCCTGCAACCGAATGGCATCCTTGTGTTGACGATTCCTTATCCGAATGTCGTGTATAAGCTCGTGCAATGGCGACGCAACCGCAATGGGAGCGGTGGTCTGACGGATGATGAATTTTATGAAAGCACTTATACACGCGATGAACTCCGACGTGACGTGACGGCTGTGGGTTTTGAGGTGCTGAAGATGCAACCAACGAGCCATGCCTTTACCTTGTGGGGTTTAGGTGGGGTGTTTCAGGCAGATGGCTATTATAAGACGAGTGCTTTGGCAGATGCATTGGGGAGTGTATTGAAACGGATTCTGCCGTGGCAGTTCAACTTCATGACCTTGACCATAGTCCGGAAACCCGCGTGATAGACAGTCCCATCACCGACTGATTGGCGACTGTCGTTTCTGTCCAGATGTAAAGGACTTGGCGTTTCCCGAGAAATTTTAGGGCAGATGGAAGGATAAGACGATTGCCTTTTGCTGTGCCTATGGTGCGCCTCGCCCAGTCGATGTTATCCACTTATTTGGTGTACTGGGGGATGGGGACCAAACCAGCGGTGCAAATTGGCACATGCGGTGGCTTACAATCCCATCTCAATCCGGGGGATATTGTGTTGCCCGATGTGGCATTTTGTCGAGAAGGGTTGACTCATATGTACGGTACACCCGATGCTGTACTCGGTGATGAGAACTGGTTAGAGCAAACTCAAGTTCGGTTGGAACAACGTGGGCATACGACCTATCGTGGTTCGCATGTTACATGGGCATCGTTCTTTACCGAAACACCACAAATGATGGAGGCATGGCACAAAGCCGATTATCTGTCCGTGGATATGGAAACTGTCACAACTTATGCGATCGCTCGTTATTTTAAGATACCTGCTGTCTCAATGTTGGTTGTGTGGGATGAATTGACACAGGGACGGTGTTCTCTGGATCCGTTGACTGAAGAAGCCCAGCAGGCTCTCGATAAAAGCAATTAAGCTGTTTTTGATGTGACTCCGGAACTGTTTGAATCAATCCTATAGCGAAAGAACTTTTGGACCTTGCGATCTCGATTTGTGCAAGATGTATTGTGGAACAACCTAAGCCCACTCCGAGGTAGGAGGTATGCCTTACGATGATAACCCTAATCGTTTACTGCATACCGATAATATGGGAAGAAGGATGTATCATCTGAATTTGGTACGATGGCTTGATGTTGTTGGCACAAGTAGTCGTACTTTTCTCGGTCGATAATCAAGCGATAGGTATGGAAATTTAGGGCCGTTTTAGAGAAGCCTTGTTTGAAATGGAACAGCGAATCATTGCGCCCGCCTAATCCACCTCCCAAATGATAGATATGATTTGAACTGTTGACACCATATTCCCGCATGGCATTGAGTACCAGCTTGAGAGGAGAGAGTTTGGTAAAAGCTTCAGCAGTTGCTCCAAGATGATATTGGATGATACCCGATTTTTCAAAAAATATCCCGCCTGATGCGACCTCATTATCCTGAGAAACTGCAACACATAGGTGAATATGTGACTCGAAATCGGAGGCAAGCTTGTAAAAGTACTCTTTGGGAAAATGGAGATGCGATGATGCATCAAGTCGTTTCATGCTCGCGGTGTATATTTCGATAAACTGATCGTAATAGGTCCAATCATTCATCACAGGGCGAATCTGTTGTTTTTCCAGTTTACGAAGTGACCGTCGATGATTCGAGCGGGTCTGTGACCATACATCTTCCCACGATTGAGTCAGGTCAACATAAACAGTTTCGCCATGATAGACCAGATCGCCGTGTGTTCTCAAGACGGCAAGAACTTCGTCGGAAAAGGCTAGATAAGGATGCAAACGAATAAAGAGAGAGATAATATTAGCTTCGGCGCAAAGCTGTTTGAGTGACTTGATAAATTGAGATACGTGGTCTGTGCTATGTGGCTCAGAGAGTAAGGGCGATGGATAACCATAGGGCGATGTCGCATCATGCCAATTTGAAGGTGCGTTCAACCTCGATGGGATGGGTCGCAGATGAAGCGGAAGTAACCATTCAAACTTGTCTTCTCGCACATAACCCGCCACAGGAAACACTGTCTCATGAATAGAATCCGCTTCTGTATATTCGGGAAGATGATAGATGTCATGGACCAAATGGTCTAAGCAGGCTCTCCATTGTGGACTATCTGTTGAAATGATGGCATTCGACATATCTATAACACTAATAACCATAATTCCCCATATGGGTAGATTACACTATTCCTGAAGGACTTGTAGGAAAAGATTGTGACACAAGAGATCAAATTATTGACAACAATATTATATCGATTATTTCCGAAAATTGCAATATGTTATGGTTTTATAACATATAACATTTTACATTACAGATAATGCATAATTAAGGCTGTTTGATTTGTTCGGCTGTTTGGAAGCGGATAGGTTATAATCCATCGATTGGGGCTTCAATTCCCAATCATTTCGTATCACTGAAAGGCAACCCTAAGCTCGCTATGAAAACAACTCTCTTGCTTCTTGCCCTCCTCTTGACAGCTTGCAATCTAGAAACGACAACTGTGACTCTGCCGACGCCGACGCGGTTGGATGCCTTACCTCCGGGTGGATCGGCACAGGTATTACAGGTGATTGATGGCGATACAATTGATGTGGAAATCAACGGTGTGGAGTATCGGGTGCGCTATGTGGGCGTGAATACACCGGAACGGGACGAACCCTGTTATCGGGAGGCGCGTGATGCGAATGCGGGTTTTGTCGAGGGCAGAACCGTGCATCTAGTGAAGGACGTTAGCGAGACGGACCGCTTTGATCGTTTGTTGCGCTATGTCTATGTCGATGGGGTGCATGTCAATTACGAACTGATTGCGCTGGGCTATGCCGAGGTGGTGCGCTATACACCGGATGTTGCCAATTATAATCTCTTTCGTCAATTGGAGCAGTCCGCAACCCAAGCGAATCGCGGGTGTCATCCGACTGGGATTTTTAATGATGGTGATGATGAGCGATAGTTATTTGCGTTTTTTGGGGCGACGGGTGGCTTGACGGAATTCTTCATCATCCCACCCCTGTTGTAGCCCATACTCCACTTTGGGCTTGAGCGCGCCAGTAGGACACACTCCGATGCATTGTCCACAGAAGACGCAGGGCGATTCCATCATGGGAGCATCAAAGGTGGTGGCGACTTCAGTGTGGTAACCGCGCTCACCAAGGGTAAGCGCAAAGGTGTATTGGGCATCCTCCGCACAGACCTGCACACATCGCCAACACAACACACATTGACTGTAGTCACGCAGATAAAAGGGGTTATCGTCAAGCAAGTTGAATTCGCGCGCTTGGGCATCCGGGAAGCGGTCTACATCGGCTGAATAATCTTGCACCATATCTTGCAATTCAGGAGCTTCATCGAGATTGACAGTGGAATTCAGCATCTCCAAGATGGTGCGACGAGAGCGTTCTACCCGATCATTGCGCGTCTCGACGTTTGAATCTTTCTGACAAGTAGCGACACAGGCAGGTTGGAGCAAGCGTCCGCCGTTGACATCGACCACACAGACACGACATAAGCCATTGGGAGTCGTCGCTTCGTGATAGCAAATCACGGGGATGTCTTTGCCGAGTTGCTTGGCGGCATCGAGTAGCGTTGTGCCTTCTGGGACCGTGACTTCTTGTCCATCAATCGTGAGTGTAATCATGTTGTCGGACATGCGCGCTTCCTTCGTTGTTATGCGATGAGTGTAGCGTTAGTTGGGTTATGTCGCAAAAGGATGAATTCAATCAATATCTTCTAGGCTCTGATTGTGACAAGACTCGCCCGTTCACGGAAGAAGATGGATGCCCAGAGCAGGGTTGCCATCATACCTGCGATGACTCCGGTGAGTTCGGCGAGGACGGCGATGCCCAAGTTGCCATAGAGGGAGCCAATCCCATAAACGACGAAGCTGATGCCACAGACCATTACGACCACACAAAGGGGCTTGAGGGCATGGTCGAAACGTTGGCGGAGTTGGAAGACTTGTTCGCCCACCATGATGATTCCCACCGAGAGCAAGAAGAGTCCTGCCATTGATGCGAAACTGATGAGGAATTCATTGAATGAAATTGCATCCCAGAGACTGCGCGTATAGGATTCGACCACAGTCGGTTGTTTGTAGAGGAGCCAGCCCAAGAAGCGCGCTAGACATAGCACGATAATCCCCCAGCGAATGAGGAGGATGTTCTTCTCGATTTGCACATCTTGGAAGCGGTCTTGCATCATCACCCTAAAGCTGTGCAGGATGTAAATCAGAGGCAGGAAAATCGCAAGGTTAAAGCCGATGCCACCAATCAATTTCTGGTTGATTGGAATCGTCAGCAGATAGACAAAGGGATACGCCAGACCCAGCAAGCCAATCATCAAATAGCGACGTTCTGCGGAATGCGTGCGCTGGAAGCCTTTCGCCGTTACGCTGTCGTCGCCTAAATCACGCATGGCGAGTCGATGAGCGTCGTCAGATGCATAGCCCTCTGCCACATAATCCGCATGGGCATCCTCGTAGTGTGCGCTGATTTCGTCCCGAATCAGGTCGGTGATGTCGGCGTTCATGCCCTGCGTCACGGTGTCGAGCCAGCGCGCAAGGT
>JANQRM010000052.1 GCA_028284565.1 Anaerolineae bacterium
ATTGCCCATCACAATCCCAGTTGTTCGGATTCTCTCCATATGGACAACCATTGCATCCCCCTGGCGTTTGTGCAACAAATGGACAGGCATCATGCTCATTCAATTGCCCATCACAATCCCAGTTGTTCGGATTCTCTCCATATGGACAACCATTGCATCCCCCTGGCGTTTGTGCAACAAATGGACAGGCATCATGTTCTCCAAGTTGACAATCACCATCGGGATTCTCATCTGAAACATTTCCCACACAGGCTGTAGATGTTGGAACATCAGTGGGGGCCACCGGGAGTATCTCATCACCAGTACCATCTGGGCCATCTTGAGGTGTTCCGTCATCCGGTATCAGTGGTGAAGCCGGGGTTGGGGTACTATCCCGCACTGAAACGTCCTTGACGGGAACATCTAGGCAGTCTCGCCAACTGTTGTCGACCGCATGAGCAATGACCCAGCCAACCTCACTCCCCACTCTTACTTCCAACCAGGTGTTTAAATTGTCTGGGACTCTAGCAAGAACCTCAATCTCTTGTCCATTTGGGAGCGAGCGCAAGACAAAAGTCCCAGTCCCAGGATGACGTCGTAAATTAAGATTGATTGTCGTCATCACTCGAACACGACACACACTCGGTACTAGTGTCGGCGGCAGCTTGTCAGGTATCATCTCCTCTTCAACTATCGGACAGCCGTTGTTCTCAACCGGACCTGGTTCCTCCTCACAGCGATCCTCATTGTCTTTCAACCCATCTCCATCGCTGTCTGGGACTTCGGGAGGTGGTAGTATGTCGGTGTCCGGCACAAGAGGCAATTCTGGTACCTGATTATTGAAGGTAGCTAACTCCACATTACCAGCGTAAATCCAAAATTCTTGGTCCCCCTGCTTACCCTGATACCACTGCCAGCCGGTCTCGAGAGACGTGTACTGTCCAACGAGCTCCACACTCTCACCTGCTCGAAGGGAAGGTTGATCCCAAAACAACGGATAATTGGTCCCTGGCCCCGTCCGAATATTCGAGAATGGGACAACGACCTCAGCGTTGGCTTCAGCAAGAGGGATAACTGACAAGTCTTGAACATCGGTAGTGTCATTCGTGGAATAGATGATGTCGCAACGACCATTCTCAATACTACAGTACTGGTCTGTACGCGCATTCACAAACTGGAGGATACGATAGCTGTCGCTAATCTCATCATACCAAAACCGGTCTGCAAGATGGACAGGAACCTCAACCATAATTTTCGGATGACATTCAAGTGGAGCCGGTGTTTCTTGTCCATATAGAGAAATGCGAAAACAAATAGATGATTCCAATTCTTCAAGTAAATGTGCGATTTCAGGTCCCAGAAGTAACGTAATATTCTTTGTAACCTGTTGACTCCCTGTATCGATTACAACAGCCAACTGATCGAGTGTGACTTTTTCAACAGGTGGAAATTGAGAATTGTCAAACATCAAAATAAATGAGGTAGGGTCAACAAAAATTGTGAGGCGTACCTCTGGTGACGCTTGTTGGTCATCTTGACCCATAGCCATTGATAGAAGTATCAGAACAAAAGCGAGACTACCCACAAATTTTGGAATGAAGTGCATGACTAATTCCTTTCTCAGAATTATAGTCGTAACTTCCACATAGCAAATATACACGGATTGACAAGTTAAGTGCAAGAAAATGAAAGGTCTACGGCAGGAGACAAAAGTTTTCCGGAATTAGCCAGCCAAGGAAGTGAGATGTCGCCATTGATCGAAACGCGATTGTCGCTCGTGTTGCTAATCGGTAGCGGTCATGAAATGGCGTTTAGGACGAGAGTGTTCGTAAATCAATTCGGGGGCGGACAGAAAGCGTCGTGCCGACTAGTGATGAAGAACCCTTTATTGAGTCGGGCGAACAACCCGACTTTTTTGTCGTTTCTATTGTTTCAATTTTCCCTTTTTTAGGGTGCAAACATAGCAAGTTATTGTTTCCTTTGGGATTGTCAAGTAAATAAGGTTAAGGTGGAACTAATGACACTGAAGGGAAATCACTATGACTACTGCAACTGCCCCGTTCAATCATCGTTGGCAGGAAATTAAAGACATTTGGCACAAGAACCCGTTTCTGTATGGTGTGATTGGTTTTTTGGTTGGGTTGATTGCCCGACCATTCTTTAATCGCCTGATAAGTAATTTGGGCGTACTACTAAATGACTTTGTGCCAGAATTCATAGGCATTGTGTTCACAGTGGTCGTGATAGATCATTTGTACAGTCTAAGAGATAAACAACGCGCATAGAGGAATTACAACAGCACTTGATAATGGACGCAGGCAGTCTATCGAATGAGAAAGCGTTAGACGCAGTGAGCCAGTTACGGAAACGCGGATGGTTGAGTGGTGAAAACAGGTTGTTACAAGATACAGATTTGATTGATGCCAATTTATCAAAGGTAATCTTAATGTATGCCAATCTGTCAAAAGCCAAATTATTAGGTGCTAACTTATCGCAAGCAAATTTGTCCAGTGCTAACTTGAAAGAATCGGATTTGATTGATGCTAAATTGGCAAATGCTGACTTAAGTTATTCAAATTTGTCACAAGCTGATTTATGTACCGCAGATTTTCGTGGTGCAGATTTGCTACATGCAGATTTAACCAATGCAATTATAGGAAGTTATGAACTAAGAAATTGGGTTAAGGATATAGAGAGCATAGAAATTGGTGAAGTTTCAATTCAGGATGAAGAAGGAAAATTAACAAAAGTAAGTCTAGAGTATACGAGTGACAATATTATCGTAGTTTATGGTCTAAATGAAAAATTCTATTTTGCAAATCATATCGGAACAATTTTGGTGAAACAACAACCCTACCAGACGGTACAAAATTTGACCCAAGCCGTAACCAAGACGAACAACTTCGCAAATTCATCAGTGGCGAGTAGTATAAACAACAGTCATAAGATGTGTGACATATTCAACACCACATAACACCCAACCGCCGGTATCACAATTAACCCAGCACCGCCCTATTGCGTTCTGTCAGTCGGTCAAGTTCTGCTTGTGTCGGTGGTGGTTTCCATTTTTGTTTCATGCCCTATATTCCGTTTACAAGAGACAAAATAAGATCTCTCTTGAGGCACTTATTATAGACGGCACTTGTGTACAATATCCATTCTTTACTTTTCCGGGCGTAACCGGATTGTAATTATCAAAATCTGATCGAGAATTCCCATCGCCGGCTTCGCAAACGAGAACTCAGCGCGCAGCGATTCAGGGCAAGGTGATCACCCCAGCAGTTCTTATCATTATTCGTGATTATTTACAGACATCCTCAAAAAAGAGACGGTCCGGTTCAATCAAATTAATGAGCGTTCCAAGATCTCTCCTGTAAGCATTAAAAAAAGCATCGCTGTATTTGACTTCACTTGAGGCAGAATTCCAAGTAATGTCTGGGGAACAAGTTGGATCATTCAAAATCGATTCAGATATTGCCACTGCATCTCGATCACAAGCTACTTGAAGAGCTAAATCGATATTTTCTCGAGACCGTTGTGGTTCGATACCATCATATTCGTTATAGACGCACTCTACAAACTGTACAAACGTATCGCGATCACGTGTAACTTCAGTAATGTTAATTGATCTTTGTATTGTCCTCATCCCTCGAATTAATTCATACATTCCTGATATGCCTTCGAGTGTGACGTTACTAACCCTTGTAACTAAAGAGAATAAACCCAATGTTTGTGTTCCACTACTGCTTACTTCATCTACAAAAAACATTTGCCATGTGAATTGCTGACCAGTTTCCTCTGTTATTGCCTCTAGACTAGTCGGGTCAGGTGGTTCAATGGGTACGATCGAAGTGCTTGCTCCTAATACTTCGCCAACAGGCGTTTCAGTTGGATTCGCCGCCACTGTCGTAACTTGAAAGGAGGCATCGCTGCCTTCGTTAAGTTCTGAAGTAAGTATAGGTACAACGAGTAAACCTTCTCCGGGACAATGTTGTCCACCATAGCCAACAGGTGCCTCACTCGTTTCGGTTTCCAAAATTTCCCAGAGCCATTGGCGTTGAACCGAACTGAGGTCTTGCGGTAGATATGCGCCTACTTTAATGCCACCGGGTCCAATATCACCTCGTGAACAAAGGAAAGCGACCCAAGGATCAATCGACTCCTCGTCTTGTGTTCGTATCGGTTCTGGCAGGTTACCCTCGTCGCCGGGACACCGTTCGCCCCCATAACCCACCGGCGCGTTCCCCTCATTACCAAAGATATTCCAAAGCCATTGGCGTTCGTCTGGTTGCAGTTGAGCTGGATCATAGCTGCCCGCTGCCATACCAAAAGGACCAACATATCCCGCTGAACAGATTTCAGCGATATACACGTCGTGTGCTGTCAGTGTATCTTGACCGGGGCAACGTTCACCCCCGTAACCCACCGGCGCGTTTCCCTCATTCCCAAATTGGTTGAAGAGCCATTGGCGTTGCTCTTGAGATAAGTCTTGGGGATTATAGTCTCCCGGTAAGATACCTCCAGGTCCGGGTTCGCCCCGTCTACAAATCATGGCAAAGAAGTTTTCGACCGATGATCCAAACGCTTCACCACAACTTTCGCCACCGTAGCCTCTCGAGACAACTCCTGAGTTCCCAAATTGTTCATAAAGCCATTGACGCTGTTCATTTGTCAAGCGTTCTGGCGGATAATCTCCTGCTGTAATGCCACCGGGTCCAACCCCAGAGGGGCATGGCGAGGGCGCTTCAGGCACATCTGGTATAGTCGAGCTCAATTCATCGATGTTACCTCCAAGTGTGGTATATTGTGGTTCGCCACTCACCCAACCCTCACCATTGTCCCAGCGGATACGATACCAACCATTCTCCGTTTCAATATATCCAAAATAGGCTCCTGGCGACGAGCGTCCGATACGATCATATTCCAGACCCGGCCCGCTTCGAATCGACATCCCTTGATTCCAGATGACTCGAACCCATTGGCCATTTGTCGGAATCGTTTCGCTTCCGACTAAAGGTATACCAGGCAGTGGATCAATAACTGGACCCGAATTGGTATCGTTGCCAGCCACATTGTCTGTGGGACTAGACCCGGTGTCGCTAGCCTGAGGTGCGGATGTTGGTTGTAAATAATACTGTCCCTGAAAGCCTTCTGCGACCCACATCGGCTGAGACCATCCGGGAATCGATACCATCCACATCGTTAATGAAAAGCGTCTTTGAGGTCCACTGCATACCGGACCGCCTACGATTTGTAAGGTAATGCCGTATGGGAGGTTACCACTGGCAATGGGTGCATCAGGTCCGGATAAAACAGTTAATCCCGTTGGCTGACCATCTCCCGGCACGACGTTGAGAACCGTTGATCCTACACGTAATCGACTCGCAGGAGAGTGCGCACAGGTCTGAGATTGTCCCTGCAATGCAAATGTCGTGAAAACTGTCGCAATAGTCAGAAGCTTGATCAATCTAAACATATCGATCCCTTAAAGAATTACCTCACTTAAACGTAAAACGGTCGGTCTATAATCTAGGGAGTTTGATTAACGAACATCAAATCGTACATTTCGACAAAACTAACTTCGGATGGCATAAGTTCATTCAAGCGTATTGCCATGTACATCCATTGAGTCTGCTGTATCATCTGTGTTTCTGCTGTTGCGTCCTCGATAACGATGCTAAACAGAATAGATTGACCGATATTTTCGTCGCTTCCAAGCAGATGTCCTAAGTCTTGCCAATTGATTTGCTCACTTTCGGCTGAGTCAGGATTCAAGATGTCCGGTGATGACATGGTCAAATCCCAGACCGCAACGTCTTCATTCGTATCTCTGCTTGGGAAATAGGGTAGGATATTCTGCCCAACTCGAATATACGGTCCTGCTGGACTCTGAGCAATAATTGTTCCCTTTACAACAGCTAGGACACGATCGCCAAGTTCATAGGTTCCAATTACTCCTTCATTGGAGTAGCTTTCTCCATTTATTTCTAGACCAGGTATCGGATGTGAATCATGATCTAGTAAATCTTCGATTTCCTCCATCGAGAAAAACCGTTCCACAAGACCGTACGATGTACCGGGCTGATAAGTTAAAGCGATTTCCCGTCGAACGGGGTGAAGCAAAGTATTCGTTTCCCCTAAGATTTCCTCAGTTAAAGCAAGAGGAGTGAGGGACGTAACCGTGGAAATTTGATATTCTTCAATGTCCACAGCAATATATCCTGGTTGCCATTCACCGTAAACCAATCCAAATTGTGCTTGTGTCAGTGTCTCCAGTCCGGTGCCGTCATAGTGGACGGAATAATACCCTGGCTCGTTTGTCATCACATCTTCTCCCAAAGTCCAGCCATGATAGACAATTTTTTCGCCATCGGGAGTGAAACGCGCTTGATAAACCGTCGCTAGATGTAAAGCATCGTCCGCAAAATTCACCGGCATGATATAGAGATGAGTTCCCTGTAGGGGATCTCGGGTTCTCCCAGACGGAAAGCCATATCCGCGATACAATATCCATTGTCCATTGGGAGAATACCGTGGTGATATACCTTCATAGGTATTCGAGCCGTCGAACGTTTGCCGTGTTAACCTTAAGTTCTCCATTTGCATAATATAGAAATCTTCGGGCTTGAGGACAATCGCTTCACTCTCATCGGGTGATCAGTCGAGCATAGCAGCTGGACCTGATACAAATAACCTGATTTCGGTTCCATCGGTATTCATGATATAGATATGCCCATTATCGACACGATAGAGAATGTGGTTACCGTCGGGTGTCACTATTGGACTATCTTCCTCAACAAATGAGTTGGTTAATTGAACCAAATTTTTGCCATCGGCATCTACACGATAAACATCGACATAATGAAGTTCGCCCATACTACTAAAGACCAGCCAGGAGCCATCCGGTGACCAGTTTGCCTGTCCGTTGGGACCCCCAAAAAAGGTAATTCGTGTCCGAATGGTTGTTATTTCAGTCCCATCTGGTTGCAATAAGGACACATAGCCACCATTTTTCCAATATTCAACGGAGATCATATCACCTCTGGGTGACCATTCGGCACGAGCATATCGGACAGTGAGGTCTGGTGGTGAGGTCCAAATCTCATCCACTCTCTCCCCTTCTCCATTCCAAAGGACGATAGTGGCTTGATCGCCATCATACTCCACGGTGAGAAACTTGCCGGCAAAACCACCGAGTTGAGCTGGTGCGGGGTGGAGCCATCGAGCTTGTTCAATGGTTTCTCGTCCCCAGTCCCAGATGCCAACGAGGTTTCCCCTAGCATCAACTGCATGAAGGGTATTGTCTCTGGCAATAATATCATCCGCGCCTTCAGGTGCGTCAGCAGTCAAAGCAAATTCTATTTCGTCTTGCGTGATCCGAATATCAACCTTTTCTTCAATGAGGTTGACAAATCCCTCGCGAGCAACCCAGGCATCTTCACCTTCTACGACGATGGGTAACCATGTGAAATTGTCAGCTTGTACCCAAGCTACCTCTTGCCGAATGGGAAATTCTGTACCTGGTTGTGCAGTGATAATGACCGTTGTTGCGCCATTTACGATTGTTGGTTCTGTACGAATACGTACTGGATTGATTACTTGAACACTCGTCACGACATCAACGGTACGATACGCCTCAAGCGAGAGGTTTTCTTGGCTGAGCAGCGTTAATGAGAACAAACCTGGATGAAGAAATACTGGCACATTTAGAATGACCAAGAGACACAATACGATTTTATATTGTCTATGAGTAAACATCATAGTCACCTTTGCATCTATGGGTTCACGCCAATAAAAAATCTACTTAGAAAACTATCCCATATATTATGTAATCAGCTACATCGGTTAACAAAATCATACCGACGAAGATACCGATTAGGCAAATTACAGGCATTGACAAGTTAAGTTGAGTTTCATGATCTGCGGGATTGTGAGATACTGGTTTATGTCAAATACTCATCATACTCCCACTTACAAACGCCACCGTTTCGCTACAGAAATCATCTCCTACGCGGTCTGGCTCTACTTTCGCTTCTGCTTGAGTCATCGGGATATTG
>JANQRM010000190.1 GCA_028284565.1 Anaerolineae bacterium
CGTTGCGGACGAAGCCCCGCGTTCTGGCACAACAGGTGATGATTATATCGGCACACTGAGATTACTCCGTGACCGCCTTGATCTTGCACAACCGTCCCTCGATCAGATTCGCGCCAGCTGGACGGATTCCGCCATCACGGGACGCGCATCTTGCCAACCCTATCCGCCACGTCCCAGCAACATCAATATCCCAGTACCCTTACTCGCTGCCTTCTTCCCGACACTAGACCCGCTTCAACGCGAATTCAACAGTGCCATGGAAGATGTCCGCAATGCGATTGATTTATTCATCCAAATTTGTAATCTACCCGGTACAGGCAATCCGGTTGGTTCGGCAACTGTACAGGGCGCGTTAGGTATCGTGAATTCTGCTGAGACCAAATTTGCTTCTCTACGTGCAAAGCTCAATGAACTTATTCCACCAGACCGTGTAGCTGGGGCGGATGAATGTACGCTCATCTTCAATGGACAGGTGGAGATATTGCCCTTGCTCCAATATGGCGTGATTTATGGCGACCAAATGACCCCGCGTGATTTCACCAGAGGATATTGTATCGACATTGCAGACGGACAGACGGTTCGCATCGAGACCTTGCAGCTTCCACCCAGCAATCTGGTGCATTTCCTGTCCCTCAGTCCCCTCGATAATCCAACCAACTTCGTCGCACTCGGACGCGGGAATGCCGGATTACCCAGCTTGATTGTCTCGCCGATTATCGTCCAAACACCCGGACGCTATCTGATAATTATCACAGATATTGGCGCGGATACCCGCAGTGTGCCACCACAAGGAGATTTCGCCATCTTGATCTCCGATATTTCTGTAGCGACCAACTTGCCGACCCTCCAGCTTGACCCAGCAACCGGTTCAATTACCATCGTCAATGCCTTTGCGCCTCCAGTCACAGATGGAACCACAACGGGCGGTGCTGGCGGTGGTGAAACGACCACAGGTGGCGGTGGTACAGTGGTTTGCCCATCCCTCGCCTTTACCTGTAGCCAACTCTTCACCTGTGAAGAAGCCCAAGCCTGTCTCAATGCGGGGAACTTTAGCCTTGACCCCGATGAAGATGGTGTCCCCTGTGAAGAAACACTCTGTTCAGGGGGCTAGGTAATCTGTCTATATAAAGACAATTAAGGGCATGCAATCCATTTGTATGCCCTTTTTAGCTTCTTAAAGACCGTAAGATTATAATGCCTTCATGAGCCATAAAGGTGCTATCAATAGCATCCCTATCTCACCGTTGTTTACATCGGCATTAAGTTAATACTTGGGATAGGAAGTCAGCAATTGCGGGATAGGCGACCTGTTTGTTCTTGAGCTTGACAATGCCATGTCCTTCATCATCGAAGACCAATAGCTCAACGGGAATATCGCGTGATTCAAGAGCTTCAGCCAGTTGTTCGGCTTCACTTAGGGGAACACGCGGGTCATTTGCACCATGAATCACCATCAAGGGGGCTTGGATGTTGTCGATATGGTTAATGGGCGAGATGCTTTCGAGGAAGTCACGGTCTTTCGCCAGACTGCCATATTCGGCTTCACGATGGGCGCGTCGATAATCGCTCGTGTTTTCGAGGAAAGTCACGAAGTTACTGATACCCACGATATTGACTCCTGCAACCCACAAGTCAGGATAGGTCGTCATGGCAGACAGCACCATAAATCCACCGTAGCTACCCCCATAGACAACGATTTTATTCTCATCAATATCCGGCTGGGCTTTCAACCAATGCGCCGCATGAGCCAAGTCTGCGACGGAGTCCATACGCTTCTCGACATCATCTAAGTGACTATAGGCTTTGCCATAGCCCACCGACCCGCGCACATTCGGAAGCATGACCGCATAACCTTGATTGACGAAATATTGTGCGGTGAAGGAGAATATGGGACGGGATTGTCCTTCAGGTCCTCCATGTACGATGACAATCACAGGACGGGGATTATCTGAATCTGTCTCAGGTTTATAGAGCCACGCGGGGATGTGGCGTGTCTCACCCGATTCGTTGGTATCAAATGTTGGGTAGTGAATGAGTTCGGGCGATACAAAAGTCGAAGTATCCAATCCGCCATGTGAGGTACGGGAGAGTGGTCGGACAGTATCTTTTTCAATATCCCATAAGTACGCATCGGAAGCGCGAGTTGCCGAGATAAAGGCACTGACGAGTTGCTTGGAATCCGCAGAAAATTTGGTAAAGCCCATGATGCCATGTTCAGCAGGTAACGTCAGTTGATGCGATTCACCCGTGGCAATGTCATAGCGATAGAGTTCAGATGCGCCTTCAACATTCAGTGTGTAGGCGAGGGTTTGCTTGTCGGGCGAGAGAGTGCAATCAACCACATCCCAATCTGGGGATGCAAGGCGAGTGATGTCCCCACTGGCTAAATCTAACTGTGCCAGATAAGTAAAATCAGACTCCCAATCGGTAATGAGATAGAGGCTTTTGCCATCAGCTGAATAATTCAAACTGCGGTAACGGGCTTCGGTACGAATGGTGTGCGCCGTGCCGCTTTGAATGTCAATCTCTAGTAGGTTATCAGCAAATGAGGAGATCATATGTGTTAAGGCAACTCGTCCACCATCAGGTGAAAACGTCATGTAAAAGAGATAACCGGGATCGTCATTTTGCCAGATGAGTTGTGCGTCACCATTGAGGGATTGGACATACAAATCAAACAAGCCTTTATCCCGACGATTCGCCGCGAAGAGGATGGAATTGCCATCGGCTGACCATTCGCCAAAGAGGTGCATGGCATCTTCATGACCCGCGGTGAGGAGTTGTTCATCGCCCGTTTCGCTATCAAGTAGGAACAATTGCATGTTTTCATCCCCACCGACATCCCGACTGTAAACGATACGATCGTCATTGGGGACAGGTGAATATTCATGTCCTACAACTCGATTTGCACCAAAGGTGAGCTGGTCTGCCCATGTGACGACTTCGGGGTGAATCTCGACCTGCCAGATTTGTGGGATTCCGGTGATGTCTGTGAGGAAGGCGACTTTTTTGCCATCGGCACGGATGCGCGGTGCGAAAACATTGCGAACTTGCAGATAAGCGTTAATGGAATTGGTCATTGAGAAGGCTTTCTAAGTTTTGAATGAGAAATAAATTCATAACGGGTTAGGGTGGCTCACATATTACGCAACACCATTACAGATGCGTGCATTTGCACTATTATACACATCCACAGCATATCCATTCGATTGACACCACTGGAGGGTTCTGTTAAGCTGATTTAAGCATTCAAATTTGTTCAAATAGATACATTCAACTAGTTTTGAGGATAACACATGATTGATAAAAATCTGGCACAAAAAGTATTGGCGGAGGCTCTGAAAACGGGGGCTGATCTTGCCGAAATTTATGTCGAGGATGTCAAGACGCTTCGGTTGGCATTGGATGATTCCAAAATTGAAGAGGCTGTACGGGGTGCAGACCGTGGGGCTGGTGTGCGTGTCTTCTTCGGTAATCTTGTGACCTATGCCTATACGGATACACTCACCGAAGAGAGCTTGCTGGATGCCGCGCGTGCCGCCGCCTCTGCTGGGAGTGGGAGTGCGACCAACCAAGTCATTGACCTCACTCAAAAGACGAGCAACCTTCAATTCCCGATTGCGAAGCCCTATGACACGATGAGTATCGAAGATAAGGTTGGGCTCTTGCATAAACTTGACATAACAGCGCGTGCCTATGACCCGAAAATCAAGCAAGTCTTGGGGGGCTATGGCGAATCGCAACGCAAGGTGTGGATTTACAATTCAGAAGGCGTGTTTGTCGAAGATGACCGCAACATGATTGAATTGCGCGGTGGTGTGGTTGCTCAACAAAATGGGACCATCCAGCAATCGTTTTCTGGATTTGGTGGACAACTCGGTTTGGAATTGCTCGATAATCACGATATTGATTCATGGATTACAGACCTTGCAGAATCCGGCGTAAAGATGCTCGATGCTAAACCCTCTCCGGCAGGTGAAATGACGGTTGCGATGTGTAATGGTTGGGGCGGGGTGCTGTTCCATGAAGCCTGTGGACATCAGATGGAAGCGGATTTCATCACGAAAGGCGAATCAGCCTACGCTGGCAAAGTTGGGGAACAAGTGGCGAATCCGATTATCACCGCGATTGATGATGGCACTATTCCGGGCAGACGGGGTTCGTTGCGATTTGATGATGAAGGTACGCCCACACAGAAAACAGTCCTTATCGAAAACGGTGTGTTGAAAGAATATATGTGGGATTTGGTCGAGGCACGTCGGGTAGGTCGAGATGGTACAACGGGCAATGGTCGTCGCCAAAGCTACCGTCATCTGCCGATGCCCCGTATGACGAATACCTTCATCGACAATGGTGAACACGACCCGCAAGAAATCATCGAATCCGTGGATAAAGGCATTTATATCAAGCGCATGGCAGGTGGTCAAGCGGACATTGCCAAAGGCGATTTTGTCTTTAATGCCACTGAAGCTTATCTCATTGAAAATGGCAAACTGACCACTCCGCTACGAGGTGCGACAGTCACTGGCAATGGTCCCGAAGTGCTGAAGGAAATCGACATGGTAGGCAACGACCTTGCGCTCGACCCCGGCATGGGCATGTGTGGTAAGGGTCAATGGGCGCGCGTCAGTGTGGGACAACCGACGATTCGTATCCCGCGTGTGACGGTTGGTGGAACGGGGTAGAGTCACAATATTATATATAAAAAGCGTAGGGGCGATTCGCGAACCGCCCCTACATAATTCGATTACCAAGAATCTATAGGAGCCATACCTTCATGTCGAAATACCTTGATTTAGCCAAAGATGTGGTGCAACGGGCATCGGGCGACGGTTTAGAAATCGAAGTGTTTATCAACGAAAGCAAAAACACCCAAATCCGTGTGGCACAGGGCGAGGTCGAACAACTCTCACAATCGGGTTCGCGCGGGATGGGTGTGCGCGTCATTAAAAACGGGCAAACG
>JANQRM010000126.1 GCA_028284565.1 Anaerolineae bacterium
GCTACTGCCTCGTTATCTCCCGTGAGCATGACGGTCTCTAAGCCGAGTGTATTGAGTTCGGCAACGACAGATTTGCTGGTGTCACGTGGGGTATCAGCAACGGCAATATAACCCCGCACCCGTTCCCCATCATACAGCATCATGGTGGTTCGCCCCTGCGCTTCGACCTCATTGACCATCTGGCAAAACTCGGAGGAGTGGGGATGTTCTTGGTCGAAGAGTCGATGACTACCAAGTGTGAGGTGGGTGCCATCGACATCCCCCTGAATGCCCTGCCCACTCATGATGGAGACATTCTCGGCAAGTGCGGGTTGGAGTTCCCGTTGTTTCACCGCTTCCATGACAGCATTGGCAAGGGGGTGCGTGCTGTGATGTTCCAATGAACCTGCCAAAGAGAGAACATCCTCACAATCGGCACAAGCCATCTCACCATCGGCACAATCGACAGCCCGGAAGTCGGTCACGATGGGCTTGCCTTGTGTGAGCGTTCCGGTTTTGTCAAAGGCGATGGCGTTGAGTTGACCCAGTGCTTCGAGATGCATGCCACCTTTAATCAACACCCCACGACGGGCAGAGGCAGTGATGGCACTAATCACCGTGACAGGGGTGCTAATCACCAAAGCACAGGGGCAGGCGATGACTAACATCGACAGCGCACGATAGAACCAGCCGTGTCCATCAGGTGTGTCATAGAAAGGCGCACTGAAGAGTAGGGGGGGTATCAAGGCGACGGCTAATGCCAAAACGACGACAGCAGGGGTGTAATAATGTGCAAATTTGTCGATGAGGCGTTGGCTGGGTGCGCGGACGGACTGCGCTTCTTCCACCAATTGGATGATGCGACTCAGGGTATTGTCTTCGGCAAGATGGGTCACTTCGATTTCGAGGACACTATCGCCATTCAAGGTGCCCGCATAAACCGTATCATCGGCTTGCTTAAAGACAGGCAGACTTTCGCCTGTAATTGTGGCTTGGTTGACTCCGCTTTCGCCTTTGATAACAACCCCATCCATTGGGATGCGCTCACCTGATTTAACAAGTATCGTATCGCCGACATGCAAGGCTTCGATGGGCACAAGCGTCTGTTTTTGCTTATCTAACCTTATCGCCACTTGGGGTTTGAGTGCGAGCAAACTGCGGAGGCTATCGCGTGCGCGGTCTGCCGTATAGCCTTCGAGTGCTTCTCCCACAGCAAACAAGAAAATCACCGTCGCGCCTTCTAAATATTCGCCTATCAGAATCGCCCCAATCGCGGCAATGGACATCAGCAGGTTGATATTAAAGGAGCGATTCACTCGTAGCGCCTTGATGCCACTGTTGGCGATGGGATAGAGCGCAATCAGCATGGCAATCGTGTAGCTGATTCCAGTGATGGTTTCGGCTATAGCGAATACAATCGACGCGAGTATCGTCAGCAGAATCAGCCCGCCACCGACGAGGGCAAAGCGTGTTTCCGCCCGTGCCACCAAATAATCCCAGAAGCCTAAGATGCCACCCCGCGATGGCTGGTGTTCAACAGCGTCTTTTGAGATGGTCTTACCGACGGATTCCACCCGTTCACGCAGGGACTCGAAGTCGATATTGCCCTGCAGTATCATCTTCTCCGTCGCAAAATTGACCGCAACCGACTCGACTCCAGCTAGGTTTTTCACACTACTTTCGACTTCGAGCGCGCAACCGCCACAGGTCATCTTGCCGATGTGATAGGTTTGTTGGGTGAGATTTTTTGTGGTCATTGATACGCCGTCTCAATATATAAGTCGTCACACATATATTATGGACAGTATAGCAGAAAGTGAATTTGGCTTCAATGAAAATCGACGACTGTTGGCATTCTGGTTATAATGGACGCATGATGAATCATATGGGAGCATAACATGACAACGTGGGAATATTTGGTGGTGTATTTGTCCGACAACAAAGTGGCGGAAGACAACGAAGCGATTGACCGCCATTTGGATGCCGATACCTTTACCGAGAAGTTGAATCAGTATGGTAGTGCGGGCTGGGAGTTGGTCTCATTTGAATGGACAGAGGATGGGGCAAAAGTCGCGCTCAAACGTCCCCGTCGATAAGTCGTCAACAACTCAGCCGGTCAGCATTTTCGCCGGTCAGCCTGTATATAGCGTGGATGTTTATCTGATGCGCTCGGGTTCAATTTGACTCATATTCGTCGTCTGCTTATTGCGCTAGTCTTTCTCTATACCCTCGCCTTAGGGGGGTATTTGTTTGTTCGCTGGGTGGTGCGGGATGCCCTTTGGTGGGCGAGTTTATTACACGGCTTCGCCCTATTCTGGTTTATCCCCCTGCTTCTGACACTTCCTCTATCGCTCTTGCTGATGTATCGAACCCAAAAGCCCTCTCGCTTCTTGCGCTGGACTGCGTTGAGTCAGTTGGTGTTAGGATTCTTGGCGATACTCTGGTTCATCCTGCCGATACTGCCCAAGAACGTTGAACCTGCTACCGGAAGCACACTCAAAATCGTGAGCATCAACGTCTTGTGGTTGGGCAATCAACAGCGTGAACGGGTCAATGATTGGCTGGTGGCACAGGATGCAGATGTGATTGTCATGCCCGAGATTCCGACGATTGGCTTTGAGCCGGAATTAGCGCGCGTGTATTCAGCCTATCCCTATGAAGCGGGGGTTGCTGGGAGCCTAAAAATCTTCTCGAAGCATCGCTTTATCACCAATGAACGCTTATGGATTGAAGCCCATCCACCGGGGCGGCTGATTCGGCGTGTAGTCATAGAAATCGCGGGACAGCCGATAGCAATTTACGGCGTGCATCTGTCCTTGCCTCAATATGAACCCGACCCCGATAAAGCCTTTACATTTGAGCAAGGATTCCCAATCGGTTTTGCCTCGAATTACGATGAGACACGACGCAATGCCCAGATTGTCCGTCTGTTGGAGCTGGTGCAGGACGATCCCTATCCGGTGATTGTGGCGGGCGATTTCAACATGAGCGAGCATTCCCTGATTTATGATGACATCGCGGAGGTGCTAACGGACAGTTGGCGAATAGCTGGCACAGGCTTTGGGACAACATGGGCGGTGATGGAGGTGATTCGACTTCCTTCGTTTATTCCGCCTCTCTTGCGTCTGGATTATGTCTGGCATACCGATGAATTTCGTACTGTATCCGCGACGTTGGGTGAGGCGATTGGCTCAGATCATCTGCCCTTGGTGGTTGAGTTGGAGATACGGTAGGCAAGAATCAAAAAGCGCAGGTGTGAATCCTGCACTCAGATGAGTTGGTGTAAGGGCGTACAGCTGTACGCCCCTACGGAAAATTCAATTTAGAGGAGATCGTTAGCTGGCGAACTTCTCATCGACAAAGGTGCGGACGACAAGCACGGTAATGACTGCACCAATCACGCCACCGATGACGGGACCAATGATGGGTGCGCTGGCAATCCATTGTGCGCCAACCAAGCCTAAGGCAGATGAACCAACGATTCCACCAATCAAGCCCATGACGACATTGCCAATCAAGCCGTAGCTAGAGCCACGAATCAGGCGACCTGCAACATAGCCCGTGAGCATCCATGTAATCAGTGCGAACACAATGCCAAACACACCTGAAACGGCTTTGGCTAAGATAATTGCACCTAATACACCAACGATTGCGATCAAAATACCCATGTTGTTTTTCCTTATCCTCATCCAACGAAAGTGGGTGTCTACTCTATTATACGCCAAATCCCGCCAAAAGTTCCAACCAAATGGTCTGGAGAACCTAACTTGTGCAGAATGCTGTACTGCGCTTGTCAGCGACACGGTATAATCACTTGATGAATTCAACAACCTCGTGAGGCAAGCATGACGGACAGCAAAACAGCATATCTCCAAGAACAACTAGACGACCTGAAGTCGCAGGGACTCTACAATCACATCCGTACGATTGAGAGTCCGATGGATGGCAAAGTCGTCATTGATGGCAAGACCGTCCTGAATTTCTGTGCGAATAATTATCTGGGATTGGCGAATCATCCGCGCTTGAAAGAAGCCGCCAAACAAGCAATTGATAAGTATGGGATTGGACCCGGTGCGGTGCGAACGATTGCCGGAACCATGAGCCTGCATGACCAACTCGAATCCCGTCTCGCGCAGTTCAAAGGGGCGGAAGCGGTCGTCACCTTGCAAAGTGGATTTACGGCGAATTTGGCGACGATTCCGGCATTAGTGGGGCGTGGGGATGTGATTTTCTCCGACCAACTCAATCATGCCAGCATCATCGATGGTTGCCGACTCAGTCGTGCCAAGATCGTGGCGTATGAGCATAACAATGTGGCAGATTTACGCGAGAAAATCATGCTGACAACCGAGTACACGCGCCGACTCATCATTACAGATGGGGTGTTCAGCATGGATGGGGATATTGCACCCCTGCCGGAGTTGGTGAAAGTCGCTAATGAACACAACATTTTGCTAATGGTAGATGACGCGCACGGTGAAGGTGTCTTGGGACGTGGCGGACGCGGGATTGTCGATCACTTCGATTTGCATGGGCAAGTGGATATTGAAGTCGGCACGATGAGTAAAGCCTTCGGGGTCATGGGCGGGATTGTCGCGGGGAAACAGGTGATTATCGACTGGTTGCGTCAACGGGGTCGTCCTTTCCTCTTCTCCAGTGCGATGACCGTCCCAGATACAGCCGCCTGTCTCGAAGCGGTAGATATGCTGGAAGGGAGTACCGAACTTGTGTCTCGTTTGTGGAGTAATGCCGAGTTCTTCAAAACGGAGATGGCAAAGATGGGCTTCGATGTCGGTCATAGTGAAACGCCGATAGTCCCCGTGATGTTGGGCGATGCCCCGCTGGCACAGCAATTCAGTCGGCAACTCTTTGATGAAGGGGTGTTTGCGATGGCGATTGGCTATCCGACGGTCCCACAAGGCAAAGCCCGCATCCGCGTCATGAACACCGCCGCCCATTCACAAGATGACTTAGAACAAGCCCTCTCTGCCTTCGAGACCGTGGGCAAAGGGTTGGGAGTGATTTGATTGTCCTCATAAGTTGAATGAATAATGAATTTGTAAGGGCGCACAGCTGTGCGCCCTTACCATGTTGATGGTTATGTTAGGAGAAAAAATA
>JANQRM010000133.1 GCA_028284565.1 Anaerolineae bacterium
TACTATTGGGACCCAGCACCGGGGGCAGAATTCTATCAAGTCAATTTCTTTGGCGAATCTGGTTCTACAGCAAACCTTTTTGTCGATGCACCTGCAACATCTAGTGTTGTCAGCATTCAACAATACGGCTTGGGACAACGCTTTAGTTGGGAAGTGATTGCCTTTGCGAACGATGTTCCCATCTGTAACAGCGGTCGAGTTAGTTTACAGGCTCCTTCAGCAGGACCACCACCACCCCCACCGCCGTTGGTTGCATCATACGATTGTATTTTCACCAGCCTTTACGAACTCACCATAAATTGGTCTGGAGCAGGACCCAATGATGAAGTCACCGCCTTTGCGCTGGATACCTATAATGGCTCGTTTTCTTTCACAGATATGGGACCGTCGGGCAGTATCAAATTCACGAGTCTCTACAGCTTTTACTTTGCCCAAGTCACCAATGAGAGTACTGGAGAAATTATCGGTCTCTTTACTTCCGTTATTCCGTGTTAATCTTGATGTATAATCAGGATGTGAGTAACAGTTGATGGGACATTGTGGGGTGTGATAGGAAATTTTCCTATGACACCCTTTTTCCTGTCTATCAATATAAGCAACAACTTATCGTCGGATACAATGCAGTCGTTTTTAGAAAATTGAGAGGTATGGCACATGAGATTTCGGTTAGTCTGTATTAAAGTCACTATCTTTTTACTCTCCATTGTCACTGTCGCCCAACAAACCGCTTGCCCTGTTTTGGTTGAGCAAGCCTTGCTCGCGGTTGGAGATAATTGTGCAGAACTCAATCGCAACAGTGCCTGCTATGGCTATGATCGGGTGGATGCCAGTTTTGTTGAGGTACGTGATGACAGCTACTTTACCAATCCAGCAGACCGCGCTAGCTTAGTTGATTTAGAATCGATCCAAACACATCCGTTGGATGTCGAAGCTGATCGATGGGGTGTGGCGGTGATGAACCTACAAGCCAATCTGCCAAATACCTTACCCGGTCAGGGGGTCTTGGTGATGCTTGTGGGCGATTCTGAAGTCACCAATGCAATTGCACCGGATAATGCTCTCCAAACCATTGACCCCGTTGAAGTTCAGCTATCAGCAGAAGCCCCATTGTTTACCTCGCCTTCTCGTTCAGCAAACACACGGGACATTCTTTCAGCTGGGACAACGCTTTGGGTAGATGGCTACAATCCCAGTCTGCAATTCCTGCGTGCGGTCTATGAGAATGAGATTATTTGGGTTGAAACGAACCACATCGACCCCTCTGCCGATTTAAGTGCTGTCCCGATTGTTGGTGCTTCTCGTCCGACTCCCATGCAGTCCTTCTACTTCTCAACTGGAATCGGTCAGTCTACTTGCCAAGAAGCTGATCCCATGATTGCCATTCAAAGTCCAGAAGGCATTCGGGTCGATTTAACGGTCAATGGCGTGGATATTCGTGTGGGTTCGCTCATCACTTTTCGTGGCACGGCATCCGACCAAATCATTTTGACCGTTCATCGTGGAAGTGTGCAGACCATTTTTGGTAACAATATCGTCGCTGGTAATAGCAGTATCGGCACACTCGATATCAACAACAATGTCATTCAATGGTCACCCGCACAACCCGCCACAGATTTTGAACAATCACAAGGACAAATGGCGCAAGATGGGTTTAATAGCGTTGCCCGTGCCAATGGTTGGGACGAACTGTCTATCCCAGAGGGTATTGATTGTTCCAATGGTGTGGCAGGTATTGGCTCAGTCAATCATGTTGTTCAACGGGGCGAATCGCTATTTACAATCGCTCAGCAGTACGATACGAGCATCCCGCAAATTATCAGTACCAACGGACTTGACGGCACGACGATTCACTCTGGTTTGGATTTAATCATTCCCAATCCCTGCAGTGGATTTGAAGGTATAACCAATCAACCTGTTATGAGCGTACCTGTCGATAGTTGTTCAAGTTTCTATATCCAAAGTCCGGATGTGGATGCGCCTGCCGCCCCTGTTCCTTTCTATTGGACACCCCTAGCTGGAGCCAGTAGTTATCGCATTAATCTAATCGATGAATATGGACAACTAGGTAGTACTTATACAGCATCAACATCGGGTTATGTTATCAATACCGGCTCGTCCGGTGTGGGGTCGATCTTCAGTTGGCAAGTCCAAGCTCTGGATGTCAACGGCAATATCATGTGTTCGAGCAATTCACCAACCATCCTACGTACAGCTGACCCCAATACGAATACGGGAACAACAACGGGAACTGCAGGTCCAACTGGTCCAGTCTTTACAGCGAATTGGGTTTGCAATTTTGCGACTACCCCCGACACACTTATCATCTCATGGAGTGGCGCAACCACAGGCGATACAATATTTATCACCGCGATGGATAACTTCCCGACGAATTTTACCGCGACCCAAACCAGTGCATCAGGCAGTGTCGGCTTCCAAGCGACAGCTGGGGCAGGTATTTTCTTCAATGCAGCACAAGCCACCAACCAGACCACTGGTGTAACGATCCCGCTTATCACAGCATTGACCACCTGTGGGAACTAACAAGGATGCGTTAGTCAGCATCAAATCCAACAGAAACCTTCAAATTAGGGTAGGCGACAGAGTCTACCCTTTTATGTTGCCACTAAGTCATAAAAATTCTGCAAAAAATGAGGTGAAGTTGCAACTTTCTAACGAATTTCCACTATAATTGTAAGTGCGTTGTTAGGTGAAAGCTATAGAATGAACCTAGTATCATTGCAGAGTATTACTTGGGGAGCATTTAATTCATGAACTTGCGTCTATTCTTTTATGTGCTTTGGACAGGTATCTTGTCTGTCGCGCTGACCTTAGCTCAACAAGGGAGTTGTCCGGCAGTTGTCGAAGAAGCCCTGCTCACGGTTGGCGATAACTGTACGGATATGTCACGGAACAGTGCTTGCTACGGCTATAATCGTGTCGATTCCACATTTTTTGACATGGTGGAAGATGATTTTTTCAGTGTCCCCGCAGACCGTGCCGACATTCATCAAATTCAAACTATCGAAACAGCTTCGCTCAACTTAGATAATGATGAGTGGGGTGTGGCGGCGTTGCGTCTCCAAGCCAATCTACCCAATACCCTGCCCGGTCAAGGGGTGGTCTTCATGCTCTTTGGTGAGACCGAACTCGAAAGTGCAATACCTCCCTCAGAAGTCGAAGAATCAGTTGAACCCATAACA
>JANQRM010000139.1 GCA_028284565.1 Anaerolineae bacterium
AATCGCCCCGATCTGTGTAACCATGCTTTATTGAGAATCGTTTGTTGAAGCAACAACCAAAACGCACCCGCATCAGCCAATTCACGCAACGCTTTGGCAAATATGACCGTGAAGTCGAGCGATTCATCAAATTTGTGATGATTGGTGTGGTGGCGACCCTTGTTGATTTTGCGACAGTCAATCTTCTACAAGCGACCATCTTTCCGCCCACTGGAGCCAATGAACGCTTCAATGTCATTATCGCAACCATCATTTCCTACTTCGTTGGGATTTGCTTTAGCTTCGTCTTCAATCGTTGGTGGACTTATCCCGAATCACGTCCACCGAAAGTCTGGCTCCAATTCAGCCAATTTTTGAGTGTCTATATCGTCGCCCTCTTCATCCGCACGCTCATCATCAGCATCACCTACCCCCTGTGGGCAGACAGTGTATGGTCGCTCTTGTTCAACAATGACCTTCAAATGCAACTGACGGCAAATCGGTTAGGGACGAACTTAGCCACCGCGCTTGGCATTGGCGCGACCATGTTCTGGAACTTCTTTGCCAACCGCTTCTGGACATTTGGGGATGTCGATTAGCGTGATACTTTACTCACCAATCACAATCGGCACATCAAGTAAGACTCCGCCACCCAACGATTCTAATTCCGCATCTGACAAATTCGGTTGCAGGCGATTGCCTTGTTCGGCTTGATAAATTCCTATTAACAGCCGATACGTGCCGTCAGGTGCATCCGGATTCACTTCAACAGAGTAGTGGTCATTGAAGCACAAACCCTGCACCCAACTTGTCGTCGGATACCAATTGCGCTTGGGAATCGCATCCCCACTGCCCAACAAGACATCTGGTTCATCGGGGTCAATCAACTGGATAAAAATGGTGTAATTATCCGGCGTTTCATTGATAACGTTCCATTGCAAGAAGACATCAAACGCCTCCCCTGCGGATACTGACTCTGCATCAATCGTATAACCCGATAAGTTGGCGAGTACATCGAAATCAACATCGGTCTCATTGTCTAAGAGTTGACAGGTCACCTCTCGACTCATCACCGAACCACCCCGCGGGACAACGGCTTCAATCGGTTCGCCATCCAATGTTGTTGCGGGAATATAGGTGTCGGTTTCATTATCACGCAAGCCCACACGGAAGCGCGGTTCAAAGGGTGTCAGATCAAAATCGCCATACAATTCGAGGAAATAGGTATCGGCATAGATAATACCGGTCTCCCAATTGTCTGTTCGTATCATGCCCCGACCCGGATAACTATCCACCTTGCCCACTTCAATCGGCTCGAAGTTCTCATCGATAGCAAAAACCTGCACAAACATACTTAGCGGAATTTCGGTACGTTCTAGGGGTTGCCAATAGAGCGTAATCTCGATGAAATCACGGTCTTCTGGCACTTCATATGCCCAATAATCGACAGGTTTTTCGTCGATGGTATAGCCACGCAAGACGACAGGACCATAGCGAACATCCACTTGATTCACGAAATCGGGTAGTTCGTTCAGTTGGTCGGGAATTTTATAGGCGGGTTGTAACAAGGTAATCGGGAAGGAGACTGCCGCGACTGCCATCCCTATCAGGAAGACAAGCGGAATAATCCGAACGATTTTGGGTTTCCAGACCAGCCAGCCATACGATGCGCCAATCGCCAACGCCGCCAAGACGGAGAACAACATCCGTCCCTGCGCCGCCGAGACCATGCCACGGAATCGCCACCAGCCCATAAACACCAACACCGAATGAATCAAGAAGAGCGCAATGATGACCTTATCATCAGTTGTGCTTTTACGTCGGACGAGTGCATAGAGCAAACCAATGCCAGCAATGGCGAGGAAGACTGTCACCCAATCATAAAAGACTTGGGGCGCGATGATATTGAACCAGCCAAACAATCCCCAGAAGGAGTAATAGACCCCGACAAATTCATTCCAGAGGTTGTCGAGTCCCGTCTGCACTCCACTTGCTCCACCTGCGGCAATTGCGAGGGGATCGGTTGCCGTGAA
>JANQRM010000145.1 GCA_028284565.1 Anaerolineae bacterium
CTGGGCGGTCTCAGTCGGTACTGCGGTTTATCGCTAATCTACCCCCCGGTGGTGCAGAGCATATCCGCGAGTTGGCAGAAGGAACGGATGCTCGCGTTCTCGCCTCGCCCATTCAACCGCTCTCACCGATATTGTCACTCTTGTTCAACTTTGCACCTCTCCTCTTGTTGATTGGCTTCTTTGTGTGGATGATGCGTCGTTCACAGGGGCAAATGGGGGGCTTATTCAGCTTTGGGCAATCCAGCGCACGCGAACATAATGAAGAAATGCCTCAAATATCCTTTGGGGATGTCGCTGGGCAAGACGAAGCCAAACAAGAATTGGCAGAGATTGTCGATTTTCTCAAAGAACCTGATAAATACATCAAGTTGGGTGCGCGAGTCCCCAAAGGGGTCTTGCTGATTGGACCTCCCGGTACAGGGAAAACCCTGCTAGCACGGGCTGTTGCAGGAGAAGCCAATGTCGCCTTTTTTAGTATTGTCGCGTCTGAGTTTATGGAAATGTTCGTGGGTGTAGGGGCATCCCGTGTGCGTGATTTGTTCAAACGCGCCAAAGAATCCGCGCCTAGCATTATCTTCGTTGATGAGATAGATGCGGTGGGTCGTCGGCGTGGCACAGGTCTCGGCGGGGGACATGATGAACGGGAACAAACCCTCAACCAAATGCTCGCGGAGATGGATGGCTTTGAACAAGGTGTGAGTGTCATCGTCATGGCGGCGACGAATCGCCCCGATGTGCTAGACCCTGCACTCCAACGCCCCGGACGCTTTGACCGACAAGTCACCGTCGATTTACCAGACCGAGAAGGACGCTTGGCGATTTTGAAAATTCACACGCGCGATAAACCCCTTGCCAAAGATGTGAACTTGGAATCCTTAGCCAAAGCAACCGTCGGCTTTTCTGGGGCAGATTTAGCCAACTTAGCGAATGAAGCCGCTTTAACTGCCGCACGTTATTCCAATCGCTCGATTACGATGCAACATTTCACCCAAGCCTTCGAGCGCATTATCTTAGGGACTAAGCGTCCGCCACTGTCGAATCCAGAAGAACGTCGGGTGGTTGCCTTCCATGAAGCTGGACACGCCTTAGTCGCATTGTTGACACCGGGCGCGGACTCCGTCTTGAAAGTCACGATTACCCCGCGTGGTCAGGCATTAGGTGTGACAGCCATGCTCCCCGAAGATGATCGTCGGAATTACTCGCGCGGGTATCTGGAGACGCGGATGCGCGTGATGCTCGGTGGACGTGCCGCTGAACAAGTTGCCATCGGTGAAATCACCACAGGAGCCGCCGATGACCTCCGCCGTGTCACGGATATGGCGCGACGGATGGTGGCACAATTCGGCATGAGTGATGAGATCGGACCGCTCAACTTTGGCGAAAATGATCAACAGCCCTTCTTGGGATACAGCATCTCGCAGGGTCGCAACTATAGTGAAGAAACCGCCTCGCGTATTGATGCCGAAGTCCGTCGGATTGTGGAAACGATGTATGAGGAAACACTCAAACTCGTCGATGAAAATCAAGACAAACTGAACATCCTAACCGAGGAATTGCTCCAGCATGAAACCGTTGAACGGGAGCGTATATTAGAAGTTCTTGGCTTAGAAGATTCCCTAGCGGATGTGACAGAAGCGATTGCAGTAGAAGAAGAAAGCCGTCCGATTCCACCGCCAATTGAAGACGTGCCAATTGGTGAAGAGGACTAAAAACAAGTAAGGGTGGACAGCTGTCCGCCCTTTGCAAAATGAGTTGTAGATTTATCAAAAATGGCAAGTTTTTTGCAATAGGTTGATTCGCTAATCAATGTTGATTGTTTCATCGTATTTCTCGTGATAAGTGAATCCTTATGGGGTTTTATAGGCGGGAAATGGCGTAAAAAGGTGCATTTTGGCGTAATTTCGGTCTTTTCTGAGGGTTTATGACATTTTTGTCCGCCGTTTTTGACCCTTTTGGTTAGGAATCAATGTATATTCCGGTTGGTAATGTGTTAGAAAATCACCAAAAATGCAAGTAGGGGCGTACATCAAGCACCCCCCTTTTTTGTTGTAGAGGCTTATTCTTCCTCGCTTTGATTCTGCGCGATGATGTCTTGCTGGACATGCGATGGTACACGGTCATAGCGATTGAAATCCATCGTGTAGATACCGCGCCCGCCCGTCATTGAGCGTAGGTCATTTCCATAGCGCATCATCTCCGCCATTGGCACTTCGGCTCTGACAATGCTCTTGTTACCGATGGAGTCCATGCCTTGTACTCGTCCGCGTCGAGTATTGAGGTCACTCATAATATCGCCCATCATCGACTCCGGGACGGTAATCTGCACATCCATGATGGGTTCCATCAAGACAGGACCTGCGCCTCTAAACGCCTCACGGAAGGCTTCTCGTCCAGCGATTTGGAAGGCGATGTCTTTGGAATCGACGGGATGTTCTTTCCCATCAAATACGACGACTTTGACCATCTCTACTGGATAACCTGCAATGACACCTTCTGGTAGCACTTGACGAATCCCCTTATCGGCTGATTGCAAGAATTGACTAGAGACCGCGCCACCAAAGATGTTCGTTTCATAGACATAGGCTTCCTCAGCTGGTTCGACACGCAAGCTGACTTCACCAAATTGTCCAGCACCGCCGGTTTGTTTCTTATGACGGTAGGTAGCTTCTGCGGTTTTGGTGACGGTTTCTTTGTAGGAGACTTTCGGCATTTCGGTATCCATGCCTACGCCGAGTTTGTCCGCACGGCTGATAACGACTTCCACGTGGATATTGCCCATGCCTTCAAGGATGGTTTGGTTGATGTCGCTGTCTTGTCGCCAACGGAGGGTGGGGTCGGCATCGCACAAACTGGTTAAAATGCCACCCATTTTCGCACCATCGGCTTGGGTTTTAGGGGAGACAGCAATAGCATAAAGCGGAGCTGGGAAGGTCGGGCGCATGACTTCCATATCACTGCCTGCGTCACCAAAGGTATCGCCTGTTTTGGTATCGCTCAATTTGGCGACGACAAAAATATCCCCCGCATGAACCTTGCTCACATTCATCTGCTCTTTACCACGCATCACCATTAAATTGGCAAAGCGTTCTTCGCTATCACGAGTCACGTTAAAAACTCTGCTGTCAG
>JANQRM010000203.1 GCA_028284565.1 Anaerolineae bacterium
TTGACAGAAGCGGAGATTAATTTTGCAGTGGCGCAATTGGTCGTGCGGAATCTGCGGGAATTGGGATATTCCGTCGATTTATTGGACGAATTTGACCCGCGTCTAAATGATTTCCGTGCAGAGGCGTTGATTTCCATTCATGCTAATACTTGCCAAGACTTCGGAGAATTCGTATCGGGATTCCTCGTGGCGAAGGCGGCGGCGCGTCCTGAAGGGGGTCTGGATACCCTGCTGGCAGAATGTGTGGCACAGCATTATCAGCAGAAGACCTTATTAGAACGCCGAACCACCCTGACTCTCGACATGACCGATTATCATACCTTTGGCGAGATTCATCCCCTCACGCCTGCTTCCATTATTGAATTGGGCTTTATGAAAGATGACCGCCAATTATTGACCGAACAGCAAGATGTGTTGGCAAGCGGGATTACAGATGGCATTTTGTGTTTCCTGCAACCTGCTGGAAATGGTTTACCTGCGCCACCTGCAACGGAAGCACCGCCTGCCACAATAGAGCCCACGCCACAAGCCTAGAGGGAATGATGACGAAAGAACTGATAATGTACACACGCACGATGGGATGTCCCTTTGTGAACGTCGCAAAAAAAGTTCTGAAAGAGCAGAATGTCATCTATCAAGAAGTGTTTATCGACAAAGATAAAGAAGCAAAAGAAAACGTTCTAACATGGACAGGCTTTTTGTCTGTTCCAACCCTCGTCGTTGCCGAAGCAGGGAGTGTTTTGCCGATGGAAGAACCGACGGCATTACCAAAAGGGGAAAGCCCACGCGGTATAGATCGAGGCGCGATGATTACCGAACCTAGCCGTAACGAATTGGAGGCATGGCTCACGAAGCATCAGTTGATTAAAAATGGACAACCCTCATCATGAGAATGACAGACCACACAGATACGATTAATGGCAACATGGTTCATTATTGGGAAGCCGGCAATCCAGAATACCCAGCCGTGATATTGGTACATGGGGGCATCGGGGATGCGAAAGCCAGCTGGTCAGAGGTGATACCCGACTTGAGCGATGAGTATCATATCCTCGCCCCCGATTTACCCGGATTCGGTGGAAGTTCGCCTTTGTCTAGTAATATCGGCATTCGAGACCTGACGAGCTGGCTGGCTGATTTCATGAGTGTCAAAGACCTAGAAGAAGTTGTGATGGTTGGCAATTCCTTTGGAGCATTGCTCACTCGTGCTTTTGGAACCTTTCATCCAGAGCATTGCGCGGGGATTGTGTTGATGAATGGAGGAGTCGTGCCAGATGTTCCAGCGATTGGGAAGTTGCTCTTTCGTATGCCTGTGGTGGGGTCTCTGTTGCTCAAAATCGCCAGTTCAACAGCCAATGGCAAAGGCAGTTTGAATCGGATGGTTCATCAGAAAGCCGTTTTAACGGATGAATTTGTTGCCTCTGCGAAAGCGAATGCAGGGGGATTTGCCCGCTTAATGGGGATGACCGTATCACAACCTTTGCCCAATAACATGATACCGACTGTGCCAACACTCATTTTATGGGGGACAGAAGACACTGTGCCAGTGAGTACCGGGCGCAAACTTCAAGCGCGTATTCCTGAAGCGCAACTGAATGAAATTGCTGATTGTGGACACATGCCACAGTTAGAAGCACCGGATGTTTTTATCTGGCAACTCAAGGGTTTTTTGAAGAAGCACCAGCCCAAGATTTTCCATTAGGTAGACTTGATTTTGTTAAGTCCCCGATTATAATACACTTCAAGAGGGCGTATTGCCTGTTATACTTATTGGAGAAGTCGCATAGAGGCCTAGTGCGTCCGCTTGGAAAGCGGATACGGTGTTAACCGTACGTGGGTTCGAATCCCACCTTCTCCGCCATCGGGGAACAGCCGTGTTGCTGTTCTTTTTGTTTACCGACTTCGCAGGGGGCAGGTGGCGATGTCTGAGCGTGTAGACAACTATTTTGAGCAAGGTCTTGCCGAACTTGATGCGGGCAACTATGAAACGGCTATTGGTCTGTTTGATAAAGCCATTCGCCTCAGTTTGGGTGATATTGCTGAGATTTATCTATATCGTGGCGAAGCCTTCGCTTTTCTTGAAGAATGGACAGAAGCCCTCAAGAGTTTTAATCATGCCCTACACCGTGACCCTTATATGGCGAGCGCATATCATGAGCGCGGGAATGTCCGTCGCTTTATGGGCGATTTGCAAGGCGCGCTCGAAGATTATGGCTATGCACTTCGAATTAATCCGCAACTCTATGATGTGCATTTCAATCGTGCGCTGACTTACGAAGCAATGGGCGACTTGTCACAAGCGGAAGCCGATTTCACACAGGTCATTCAACTTAATTCAGGTGTGGCATTGGCTTATGAGGGACGGGGACGTATCCGTGCTGAACAAGGCAACTACGACCTTGCGATAGAGGACTTACAACGCTATCTCCGTATGGGGGGCGGACGTGAATACGACAATCAAAGCGATATTCAAGCGATGATATTGAGCTTAAGAGGCAAGCGATTGTTGCGTCGTGTTTTTCGCTTTGGGAAGCAAGATTAAGCTAGCGTTTTGGTTTTTAAGAAGGCTTCGACTTGCGACAATAAAGGCAAAGATGGAATCGCACCTCGTTGTTCCGTTGTCAATGCACCGACAGCATTCGCAAAGCGCAAGATGGAATCCGCTTCATTTAGATAATCGTCACCATGCTTAAGTATGCCCACTAACATGCCTGCGACAAAGCCATCACCTGCGCCCGTTGTATCGACGGCATGAGCATGGAAGCCACGCATATGAATCGGGTCTGCATCGCGTGTATGCAAGGTCGAACCGCCGGAGCCATGGGTGACGACAATGACATCCATATTATCGCGCCAGAGTGACGAGACATCTTGCCTCCCTGTGAGGAATTCGACTTCTTCATCGCTGACTTTAAGGAGGTTAGCATAAGCTAAACCCGATAACATACCTTGTCGGGCAGCCTCTTCTGATTTCCATAAGGCAAGGCGTAGATTAGGATCATAGGAGATGAATAGTCCATTGTTTTCAGCAATTTCTAAAGCTGAGAGAGTGGCGGATTTCACGGGGTCATCTATCAGGGTGATGCTTCCAAAGTGGAAGATTTGCGCGTCTTCAATGACATCGGTGTCGACATCCTTGGGGGTCATCAGCATATCAGCACTGGGATGACGGTAGAAGCTGAAACTTCGTTCTCCATCTTCGCGCAAGGAGACAAAGGCAAGGGCGGTGCGAGCTTTATCTGAGAAGCGGAGACCGCGTGCATCAACACCTTCGGATTGCAAGACCTCAGCGAGGAAGTGTCCAAAGGGGTCATCGCCAACTTGCCCGATGAAGCGACTCTCATGTCCCAAGCGTTCTATGGCAACTGCGACATTGGCTGGCGCACCACCGGGAGCTTTGATAAAGCCCGATGCTTCACCTACGGTTACGCCTTGCTCAAGGGCAACAAAGTCGATTAAGAGTTCGCCAAAACACACCACACTCATAGAATGCTCCATTGATGTTCCATATGCCTGACTATGATTATAGCAATGATGTCAGTTATGTGCCTATGACGAAAAAAGCCGTCCGGGAGTTCCAAACGGCTCTTAGACTTGTCTTGCTATTGCTGTTTATTCGCCGGCGGGTGCGCTATAGGCAATCGAGTTAGCAATGGCTTGAACAGTAGCTTCTTGGGAAGAGAATTCTCCTGCTGGAGCAACCGCTACCATCATGATGAATCCGCCACTTTTCTCGAACACGGTGATGATACCTTCGACGTTTTCGTCTGACCCTCGGACTACAGAGCCTGTTACACCTGCTATTTCATAATCTTCAGGGTCACCAAATTCAGGTGCGTCGGCGGCACCAGAGATTTGCCCTAACATGGTGGTAAGGAATGCGCCTGCATCATCGCCACCTAACACACTGGCAACTTCTGCAGGGAAGGCTGTGATGGTCAGGGTTGCTCCACCTGCAGGAACATCGCTCAGGCTGGTGGCTTCTAGCCCACCTTCGCTGGTGGTCACCACAATGGTTCCTGCCGCATCTTCAGTACTGGAAAACCAACCTTCTGGGTACATCAAGGTCAATTGTCCAAAGTCTGGGCTATCGACGGATGCTGAATTAGAGAGATTAACGGATGAGGCATTGCCGTCGCCACCTGTACCACCACCGTCGTCAGCCGGAGCTTGATTGCCACATGCGACTAAGAGCATAGACAGAATTGCAAAGAAAATAAAGGTCATGGAACGTTTTGTACGCATGGATGTTACTCCCTTTTCTGTTGTTGATAATGTACAACGTAATGTATCATGCCATAATCGAGGGCGAATGTGGTGTAAAAAATAATAAAAATCGTAGGAAAAAAGTCCTAATTGGGTCGTATTGGCTACGAGGTTTTATCAGGAAATTTGTTAAATGTTGTTGCCAATAAGCGCAATAATTTGCGACGGTCTAATAGCGCACGAGTTGCACTGTAGACGGCGTAGATTGAAATCAAGAGCATGAGTGCGCCCATTGTTTCTATGGGGAAAACATCCACCGCGATGAGGATGGGAAGCAGCAGGAGTGTGGCGACTCCGCCGATAAAGTAACTTCCCAGTTTGACAACCCCTTCGAGATGAGTGCCTGCTCGACCCTCTACGAGCAGTTGCCCTTTGAAGGTGAGGCTGATGTCTGAGCCGATGAATCCACGATATTTGGTCAATTTGATCTGCTGGTTTTTATTCGTCTTTTTGTCCTTTTTCTCGGCTTTGGTGACAATAAGTTCTGCGCCGAGTTCGTAGCCAATCTCTTGGAGTTGGTCGAGGGTGGCTTTAGGGGCGAGGTTCGTCTCAATGGCAATCGGTGTGTAGCCCAAGACGCGATCCCAGAGTGAAGGCGAATCGAGTGTTTTGGTGGTCATTCCAATCTCCTCTTGGTCATTTGCTGAACTGTCTCCACTATACGGTGTTTGCGTGAAAATCGTTAGTGCCAGCCTATGAAACGGTGATGAGATTGCCTTCTGCAGAACGATGGAGCCGATCCCATATGGCAAGCCCGATTTCAGATTGTTGTGGTGCGCGCGCCATAATGACATCGACCTCTTGTTGGTCGAGTTGACGGATACCTGCAAAGAGATGTTGCGCCATTGACTCCAGCGTATCGCCTAATAGGACGATATTGGCAAAGACATCTTCAAAGGCTTGAGCATCTGTATCTAAAGCAAGTATACCGACG
Source organism: Anaerolineae bacterium (assembly GCA_028284565.1). Next base: position 5,201 of record JANQRM010000203.1, read on the forward strand.
GACAATCCTCTATCGACGGCAGAATTCGCTTCTTGCGCCATTTGAGAGAGAACTTGCTGTTCATTTTCTCCTGTAAAGACGCGCATCTCGGCAGATGGTGCATAGTGCTTGGTCAATGTGCCGGGTGACGGTATGGATTCATCTGATTCATCGAAATAGGTCGGGCGAAGTGCGACGGTGGGTAAGACCTCGCGCAGGGCTTCTATAGTGACACCGCCGGGACGTAAGACGGTGGGAATAGCCGATGTTAAATCTAATATGGTGGATTCGACTCCGATGTCGGTTGCACCTGCATCGAAGATAATATCCACATGCCCATCCAAGTCCTCTAAGACATGCTGTGCCTTCGTGGGGCTGGGACGAGAAAAGCGATTGGCACTGGGCGCGGCGATTGGGACATTGGCTTGATGGATTAAACCGAGTGCGACAGGATGATTGGGCATTCGGACCGCAACCGTATCCCGACCTGCGGTGACGTTGTACGGAATTCGGTCATGCTTCTTGAGGATGAGTGTCAATGCGCCTGCCCAAAATTTATCAACCAGATTATAAGCAATGTCTGGGATATCGACGGCAACCTCTTGAAGTAATTCCATATCATCAATATGGACGATGATTGGGTCGTTGGCAGGGCGTTGTTTGGCACGGAAAATATTGTCTACGGCGGATTCTGACCAAGCATTTGCACCTAAGCCATAGACGGTTTCGGTTGGGAAGGCGACGAGTCCTCCTTGACGAATAACCTCTGCTGAAAGGGCAAGAAGTTCGGGAGACGGCAAGTTAGGGTTGAGTTGTGCAGTGTAGGTCTCTGCGAGATAGGTGTCTGTGATGGCTGTCATGCGATGTTACTTTCTGTCCATGTTCGTCCTCATTTTAACCGATTTCTAACCTTGATTATGCCCCCCAAACTTTAGGGGGTGTCTTAACGGTTGGCAGATTAGCTGTGAGGTTACAGTGTTTCGGTTTGAATTCGATTTGTGATTTGTTGGTTTCCATTTTGCCGTTGCGCAGATGACATATGTTTTCGACGGTTGGCAAGAGCGTTCCCGTCGTGGCGACGGATAAGGTTGGAAATCCGTTTGTTGTTTGTTTATTTCGATTTTTACCGTCGGCGGTAGCAATTTCGTTTTCGGCGGTTGGCTAGGGCGTTCCCGCCGTGTGGCGGTTAAAGGTTGGAATTGGGTTTGAAAATTGTAATGAGTGATGAGTAACGAGTAGCGAATTTTGGAATTTCAAGTGCTGGTAAATGTTGTCTTCTAGTAGTCTCATCATTTTTGTCTTTAGGTTTTCAATGCAAGCGTATCACAAAATGGTGGCAAAGCGGGATGCATCTGGCTATGCATTTACATCAGAACAAGATGTTTGAAGAATCACGCATCGAGTCCGTATTTCTTCCAATTAATACCTGTTCCTTCTTCAAACCAGTATTCCATTTTTCGATGGCGATGTAATCCAGCGGTTTCAAATTCATCTTGGTTTACGTTCGCAACGACACCAAGTAAACGTAGGGCATCATTGATGGGTCCCAAGGAGATTGAGCCTGCACCCTCTTCTGTTTGTTTCTTTAGCACTTGCACGCTATTTTGCCAGACGATAGCTTTTTGTGAACCTATCCCGCCAAAATACTCGCTCCAGATATAAGCAATTGGAGTCTTATGTGATTTTTCCCTAAAGAAGTCAACTAAATGTGGGGTGAGTGACCAACCTGCCAATTCATTGGCTTCAGTTTGAGAGTCTTCTATATTCAATGCTTGATGCAAATATTTGTCATTGAGTAATAAATCCAAGTCATTATTGAGTTGTGCAAGAGCAACACGTTTACCCCTTTGTTTCATTTCATCAAATGTTCCACGTCCCGCGATGAACGCCCGTAGTTGGTATCCCATTTTCATTCTCCGACTTGCTTCAACTTGCTATTCTATTGGATTGTTGTCTATGCCTCTATTATATTAAACGATTAAGATTTGGACAGTTTGTATAAGTTAAGGGTGATTTTTTAATACATGGTGTACAATGTGCGGGTTGAATAATCCCAGAAAAAGGAACCAGACATGAAAATCGGTATTCCAGCCGAAATTAAGAAAGATGAGAACCGTATCTCGCTCCCGCCGGATGGGGTGCGCGAGTTGGTCAAGCGTGGGCATGAGTTGTATGTGGAGCTTGATGCAGGCTTGGGCAGTGGGTTTACGAATCAAGAATATATTGATGCTGGTGCGACCATGCTGGATACGGCGGAGGAGACATGGGCGAATGCGGAGATGGTGATTAAGGTCAAAGAACCGCAAGAGTCTGAATATCCTTTTATGCATGAAAATTTGATTTTGTTTACCTATTTGCATCTGGCGGCGGATAAGCAACTGACTCATGCCATGAAAGATTGTGGTGTGATGGGGGTGGCTTATGAAACGGTGGAAGATGACGAAGGACGCTTACCCCTGCTTGAGCCGATGAGTGAAGTGGCTGGGCGGATGGCATCGCAAGTGGTGTCGCATTATCTGGAACGACATGCGGGTGGGCGTGGTGTGTTGATGGGTGGTGTTCCCGGTGTGAAGCCCGCGCATGTGGTTGTGTTGGGTGCGGGAACTGTGGGGACGAATGCGACTAAGGTCGCACTGGGAATGGGGGCACGGGTGACGTTGTTGGACATCAACTTGGAACGTCTGCGTTATCTGGATGATACCTTGCATGGACGTTTCCAGACTCTTTACTCTAATGCAGGGAATATTGCCGAATCGATTACGACGGCTGATGCAGTGATTGGGTCGGTGTTGATTACAGGGGCGCGCGCACCAATGCTCATCACGAAAGATATGTTGAATACGATGCCCCAAGCCAGCGTGATTGTGGATGTGGCGGTTGACCAAGGGGGGTGTGTGGAGACAACACGTCCGACGACGCATAGTGAGCCGACTTATTTCGTGAACGGTGTGTTGCATTATGGTGTGGCGAATATGCCGGGGGCTGTTCCGCGTACCTCAAGTTTGGCGTTATCGAATGCCACGTTGCGTTATGCGATGCGTCTAGCGGATATGGGCATGGCACAAGCCTTTGAGCGTGACCCCGGTTTGCTGAAGGGGCTGAACACGTATAAGGGGCATATCACGCATCCTGCAGTGGCGGAAACATTTGAGTTGGCGTTTACTGAGCCACACACGGCGATGCAGGGTAGTCGGGTGGTATAAACTCCGCGCGTTTGACCTCTTGAATTTTAACCTCACCCTAAGTCCCTCTCCACAGGAGAGGGACTTTTATATTATTTTCGATTGATTATACCCTGTAAGTTTCTGTGTAGTGTAGATGAGGGTACATACAATGGCGTATATACCCTTGATTTTGCTTATTCCACACTTTCGACGATGAGCATCATATCCCCAATCGGGTTGCCTCCTGCGTGACTGATAATCACGGTGTAGGTGGCGTTTTCGGGTGCGGAGAAGTCGAGGGAAGCCATGAAACCTTCTCCATCGTCATCGTCAACTGAAATGGGCGTGGCGTTGCTATCGAGGATGAGAATGACGGCATCGGCTTCGTTTTCGACATTCTCTTCGCTGGTGATGGTTTCTAAATGAACGGTTTGTCCTGCTTCAAGGTCGATAGTGAAGTAGAAGATTGCGCCTTCGGACATGGTGAGTTCGGCTGTGTCGCCTGCGTTAAGGGATTCCCGAATGAATTCGTCGGTTTTGTTGGCTTGGATGTATTCCCAATAGTCGGGGGCGGCGCGTTCACGTTCACCAAGACTGACGGCATAGAACCCCCGTGTGAGATAGTCGGAGGCGGTGGGTTCGTCGGTGAGGGTGAAGACCATCTCCATATCAGCCAGTGCGTTTTCAAAGTCGCCTAATTCATCATAGGAATCGGAGCGATTGATGTACGCAGAGCGATATTCGGGGTCAATTTCGATGGCACGAGTGTTATCGACCACAGATTGTTCATAATCGCCCATATCGAAGTATCCAATGGCGCGGTTGTAGTAGGCACGAGCGTATTCAGGGTCTATCTCGATGGCTAGGTCGAGGAAGGGAATCGCCTGTTCAGGATCATTAAGGTCGAGGTAGCCTACACCGATGTTGTTATAGATGAACTGTGGGTTACTGTAATCGAGTTCGAGAACTTGCTCATAGACTTCGATGGCGCGTTCCCACTCGTTGATTTCACCCAAAGCAAAGCCTAAGCGGAACCCGATAAAGGAATCGTCGAATTGAATGGCGAAGATTTGCTCATAGAGTTCGGCGGCAAGGGTATAATCCTGATTGTCATAGGCTTCGTCAGCTTGGTCGAGTAAGGTATCGAGGTCGGTGTTATCGGTTGTGTTATCTGTGTTGTTGGGTTCGTCAATGACCTGCTGGGATTCCCCCGCGGCGACGCTGAGATTATAGCTTGCCCATTCGCCCGCTTGTGGGTCGTTCAAATCAAGCGCACTTTGGAAATCTGCCATGGCAAGGTCGTCATTGCCTAAGGCTTGATAGACCACGCCCCGATTGTTGTAGGCATAGGCGAGACCGTCGTCTAATCCGATGGCAGAATTGAGGTCTTCTAGGGCGAGGTTGTATTCGCCGATATTGAAGTATGCCCACCCGCGATTACTGTAGGCAATAGCATAGTCTGGGTAGAGGTCAATTGAACGGGTGTAGTCATTGATGGCTTCGGTGTAGTTACCGAGTTGCCGATGGGCATTTCCGCGGGAATTGTAGAGATAAAACACGCCCGAATTCGCTTGGATGGCGCAATTGAAACTATTGAGGGCAGATTGAGAGTCGGCATTCGCCAGTTGCTGATTGCCAAGTGTGACATAATCGACACCCGCTGAACAAGCGGACTGTGCTTGAAGCGGTATCCTAATAATGGTGATGAGACTCAAACAGAGAATCAAAGCGATAGTGGTTTTTGACATGATATTCCCCCACGATGTGATGGTATGTAAAAGGCTTCAACCGTAGGATAGGGCGAATAATCGGCAGTGGCATGACCTGAACCTGACGCTTCCCCAACGCCCCACCCACGCACGTCTAAATCATATCTCGAAAAAATATTTGTCGCAGTCTATGATGTCATGAGATTGATTCATTTGAAATTTGTGACCTGTGACACGTTCTTATTTTTCAACTTTAATCCTCATTATTGGGCTGATTGTGGCTGCATGTGGTGAGGAAAACGGTAATGCCCAATCGGTACAGATTGATATTGAGCCGACACAAATTGGGCAAGGTGCGCCCCTTTATACAGAAACACCGACCTTTACACCATCGCCCACGTTCACGGCGACGCATACGCCCACGTTTACACGAACTCCGACAGCGACTCATACCCCAACGGCAACCTATACCCCATCGCTTACGCCGACTTTTACGGCGACTTCAACGGCAACAGCGACGCAAACTCCCTCACCGACGGCGACTTCGCCTTTGTGGACAATAACGCCTGTGAGTGAAGGGGGTGCCCCATCAGCTATTGGGGTTATGTCGGCGGTATCAAGTACAGATGAGGGGTGGAGTTGTGGGGATTTCCCGTGTGAGGACGATGTTGAAGGCTTCTTAGAACGGATTCGTGTGCCGGATGGATTTGAAGTCTCGCATGTGGGACGTTTTGATGGCCAGCCGATGCAAATTACTTATGGGATGGATGGGCGATTGTATGCCACGCTACTTGAAGGTGGGACACGCTTGGGAGCAGTGCATGTGATGAATGACGATGGAAAGACGGAACATTATAGTCGCACGCTTGAATCCCCTGTGGGACTGGCGTTTCAACCAGGGACGGATGTCTTGTATGTGAGTGCGCGTCAACGATTGGATGAGGAAACGGAAGTTGGCGTGTTGTGGCGAATCTTGAGCGATGGGACGCATGAACTCGTTCTTGATGATTTACCCTGTTGTTATTCGATTGATAATCAGCCGAATGGAATGGTGTTTGGCGCGGATGGCTGGTTGTATCTGGGTGTCGGCAGTACGACGGAACATGGCGAATCGAAAAATCCGGAGAGTGAACCGTTTGCTACACCAGAACCGAATGAAGCGTCTATCTTACGCATCAATCCACATACTCGTGTCGTGGAGAATGTCGCGCAAGGTATCCGCAATCCGTATGATATCACCTTTGATACATCGGGACAGCTATATGTCACAGATAACGGCTTGGTCACGGGACAAGGAGACCGTATCCTGCAAGTGGAGGAAGGGGATCATTATGGTTTCCCGTATTGGCGGGCGCGAGGCTGTGCGGAGTGTCCGCCACGTCGGACGATAGAGGTGAGTGAAGATTGGCTCTTATTGCGTGATTACACTCTGCCACGCGGAATCGTCAATTATTCGGGCAGTCAATTTCCGTCGAATTTCTTTGACACCTTGTTTGTCGCCTTCTGGAATGGGGAGCCGTTTGCTCAGCAAATCGTATGGATTGACCCGAATGACCCACGGCTCTCGCACGAAGAATATGAACCACTGGCGTTTATGACGGGCTTAATCCGTCCGGTGGATGTGATTCTCGCGCCCGATGGTTCATTAGTGGTGGCGGATTTTATCTATGGGCATGTGTGGCGGGTGAGTTATATCGCGTAGACATCACAACGTTTATAGCAATCCCACTAAAACGATGTACAATCGGGGGCAATTGATTGAAACGGACGTCTTACGAGGGCAAACAATATGTTTGGACGGAGGCAGGTGCATCGTTGGCTGATGGTTGTGGGATTGATTCTGGTGTTGC
>JANQRM010000193.1 GCA_028284565.1 Anaerolineae bacterium
GGGTCGCCTCTAACGAGCAAGCTATTGCCAGATTCGAAGTTGGTTGCGGAGTATTTGCCGACGATACACTCTCAATCGGGTGTGAAGGCGAGTGTGCCATTGTTCATCAAAGGGCGGTCTTTGGGGAGTGCGCCTGCGATTTACTTGGGGATGGTGATGGGTGACAGGTTTCGTGGCTTGATGCTGGATAGTCCCTATACGGATGCGCCCTCGTTGTTTCGTCGATTGGGGATTCCATTGCCAGATGATTTGCCCGATGCCGATGATCTGCCCATCTTCAACGACCAGAAAATCGCGCGGGTGAAATTACCTTTGCTCATCTTGCATGGTGAAGCCGACAGTCTGATTCCGGTGACTCATGCTCATCGCTTATACGATGCTTCCCCTGTTGCGGATAAGACGCTGATTGTGATTCCGAATGCAGGTCATAATGATTTGTCTTGGGTGGGGCAAAAGACTTACTTCCCGGCGGTGGCGGATTTTGTGGGACGGCTTGTCTAAATAAAAAACGCCCCCAGATGGAGGCGCACTACATTGTCTATTGGCGGTGAGCTTATTCGGTGACGACTCGCACTGAACTCGCTTGTTTGCCTTTTCTTCCGTCAGTGATTTCAAATTCTACCGTATCGCCTTCGTGAAGCGTTCGGTAGCCGCTACCTTCGATTTCCGAATAGTGAACGAAGAGGTCGGGACCATCTGGCTGGGTGATGAAGCCGTAGCCTTTATCTCCATTGAACCATTTGACACTACCTCGTACACGGTCTGACATTGGTACTTGCTCCTGAACTTAACTAAAAAATATTGCATTGAGTACATTGTTGTTGGCAACAAACAACCCAGTTTAGGTTGTGTCATGAATCAGGCGATAAGCGTTGATTCTGACAGGATGTCCCCCTTTTGCACCCGTGTAGATTTACATCTACCTTGCGCTTCTCATTTTACACCAATTTTTCACATTATCTATAGTGGCTCATCTCAATGGTACGGAATTCTGGTCATTCGTCTTCATCCAAATAGTCTTTGGCGCGGCTGATGGAGTCCGTCATGTAGTCTTGTGCGTCATTGATGGAGTCGTCGGCTTTATCGAGTGGTGTTTTGGGACGTGAGCGATGGCGGGTGGGTAATGACCATTGGGGCAGACGAATCCGATTGGTAACCCAAGAGACAACGATAGTGACAAGGATGAGTGTGATGGCAAATAATACGAGTTGATAAGCCAGCATATCGACAGCATCGACATAGCCCTCGGCGGGAAAATAAAAGACGATGCCTCCGCCTGTGTCTGCAACCATCTGATGATAGTCATCGGGAACATTTGTATTGGTGCGGACGTAAAGCCACAAGGGGATGTTAAGAGCAGATGCGCCGATGGAAAGTTCTTTTATCTGTTCAAAATCGCGTGATGTGTTGAGCAACGTGTCGGCGTTTTTGCTCTCTGCGATGAAACCCTGCCCAACGAAGTCAGGGATGCGGAAGTTGTTGATGGATTCGTGATGGACGATGCAGATGTTGCAGGGTGATGGATTGGTCTCCTGAAATTGCATTCCACAGACGCATTGCCGTTGTCCGGGGCGGTTGTTGTTGGGCAAGCCTAAGTCCTTGCCAAGTACACGCTCGCCATCGTTGCCGATTTCATGGATGGGTCCAGTCATGATAGGTGTTTCGCTGGAGTAACGTCGTCCGGTGGGGTTGGGGTCTGTGATGTTAAGGAGTAGAAAGAGACTAAAGAGTATTAAGCATAAAGAGAAAACAAGAACAAGCCTGCGTAATTTTTTCATCGAATTTTTCATCCCATACTATGTTCATGTTAAGTATATCATGATACTTCATCAACATTCATGAAAATAGCGAATGATCTGTTACTGCATATACGTCTGGTAGGGGGATATCTTGCGACCTGATATAACAGATAATGCTATAATGGAGCAGTCAACCAAGCTGTGAGGTTGTTGTAACGCGATGGTACAAGAAAAGGTGCATCCCCCGCGCTATGGTGAGATTGTGGCAGAAGGAATCTCTGCGGAGGAATATTTAGCAGATTATGCGGAATCCCATCATGAGTGGGTGAGAGGGTTTGTGATTGCTATGTCACCAGTTCATGTTCGTCATAATCAAATCATTCGCTATCTGATTTTGCTGTTTAGTCATTATTTCTCGCGGAATCCGATTGGCTTTTTTGAGCAAGATCCCTTTGTGATGCGTCTCAAAGAACTAGATGTCTGGCGTGAACCGGATATTCAAATCATCTTGAATAGCAATCTTCATCCTCTCAAAGACACGTATATGGACGGTCCAGCAGATATTTGCATCGAAGTCATCTCGCATGGAACGGAAAGCGTTGACCGTGTGGAGAAGTTTCGGGAGTATGAAGAAGGTGGTGTCGGTGAGTATTGGATATTGGATCATTTCAACGAGGAAGCCCTCTTCCATCGGCTTGGTGAGGACGGCAAATACCAACGAATTAGTGTGGGAGTGGATGGCATCTATCAATCGCCCAAACTACCCAAGTTGAATATTCATGTCCTCACATTATGGCAACAACCTCTACCCAACGCGCTTGAAGTGCATGAGATGGTGAAGCAGATGTGGGAGGAGAGCTAATTACTTATTATCTCAAAAAGAATTACCTTACTAGCGCGGAATTAACTCATCAATATAATAGAAATAGGCATAGCGTGAGGTAAGGTAATGAAGTCTAAGTTACATATTGATATTGTAAATGGAATTATCCAAGTTGAAGGCTCAGAAGATTTTGTTCTCAAGCTCTATCAAGATTTCAAAGACACATTGCCTCAGTTGAGTCTTGCTTCAAATGTCAACAACATAATTGCAGATGAACCTATTAATCCTGAGGAGCCAAAAGAAATACCAGCAAAAGTACCGTCCTCATCGCAGAAAAAGACAAAGAATTCATCAAGAAAATCCACAACCCCAAAACTAAGTTTAATAAAGGAATTGGATTTATCAGGTAACGAAAAGCAACCTAGTCTCAAAGATTTTTACTCCGAGTACAGGTTACGTAATAATGATGAGAGAAATCTCTTATTTGTTTACTATTTGAAGATCAAAAGAGAGATAGAGGGTGTAACAACCGATCATGTTTACACATGCTATGATGAATTGAGGTTGCGAATACCTGCAAATCTTCATAATGCATTGGCAGTGACAGCCCACAGAGGTTGGCTAGATACTAGCTCTTTGGAAGATATTCAATTGACTACTAAAGGAAAAAATTATTTTGACCTTGATCTAGAAAAAGCAGGAGAAGTAGATAGTTAAATGAGGCAAGAATTAGAGCAGTTTGTCAGGCAGACACCTGATTTCTATGAGTGTAAGCAAGTAGAACAAATAGCATACTTTGTATATTTCCTCACTCAAATATCAAATTCTTCTAATCGGACAAAAACATCGGAAATAAAAGAGTGCTACCAGCTTCTTGATCTTTCAACTCCTAATGTAAGTGCTAGATTATCTGAGGGTGCTAAGAATACTAGGAATCAACCACGTATTTTCCTTCAGGATAATGAGGGTTGGTATTTGGAGAGAAGAAAAAAAACAGAACTTGATAAAATTTTGCAAGATTCCCCTATTGTTCAGCAGACAAATAAAATGTTGCGAGATTTGCTTGATGACATTGCAGTAGGAGCTAGAAAAGAATTCCTTGAAGAAGCTATTACTTGTTATGAGTTTGGAGCATTTCGCGCATGTATAGTGATGGGATGGATAGTAACTATAGACCATTTATTTGAATATGTTTTCAATAGACATTTACCAGCGTTCAATACTTCTTTAGCAAAAAGGAGTCATAAAAAGCCCACGCAAATCTTGGTTAAAGATGATTTCAGTGAACTTAAAGAATATGACTTTATCGAAATTTGTAGGTCCGCAAATATCATATCAAAAGATGTTAGAAAAATTCTTGATGAAAAACTGGGTATAAGAAATTCAGCAGGACACCCCTCTGGCATTAAAATTAAGAAGATAAAAGCAACAGACTTCCTCCAAGATTTAATCACTAATGTCATAGTGAAATATTCAATCTAGGGAATTAATCAACTCCCCATTGACTCCCTGAGTCATCCCCGTGACACTTAAGCCCTATCTGTTCAACAATCTAGTTTATATATGAGAGCCAAACGGAAATTTACACTGGATTTGCAAAATGTGACGCACCGAGAGAATTTGGTGGCGATTTTGCAGACTGTCCTGAATGAAGATGACCGCCTGTCTACCCAAGCCATGCAACGGGTGCTGAGCCAACATCCGCGTCCGAATGGCGAAGGCTATTATAGTCGGGCGAATTTGGTGCAAGCCTATCGCACCTATGCAGGTCAGTATGGCTTGCCTGTGTATGATGAAGAGCAAATGTTTAAGCTCCGTCGCAAGCCCATCCGTACCATGTCGGGGGTGACTCCGGTGACGGTGTTGACGAAGCCCTTTCCCTGTCCGGGGGAGTGTATCTTTTGCCCGAATGATGTGCGGATGCCGAAGAGTTACCTGAGTGATGAGCCGGGCGCGCAACGGGCTGAACAAAACGCCTTCGACCCCTATCTACAGACTTACACCCGCTTGCAGACCTACCATAATCTAGGACATCCGACGGACAAAATTGAAATTATTATCTTGGGTGGCACATGGTCGTTCTATCCAGAAACCTACCAAATCTGGTTTGTTCTGCGGATATTTGATGCCATGCACGACTTTGGCAAGGGGATTGACCGCAGGGATGAAGTGGAACGCGCTTTAAAAGAAGCCTCGAAATTGCATCCTGATAACAATCTAACGAATGTCACGGTGCAGGGTGTCACCTTTGAGAAGACTTATAACCAAGTGGTGCAAAATATTTATGCCGATGAGATGACACGCTCACGGGATGTTGCAAATGCGATTGTTCTTGGCAAACAAGAACGCTCACCAATTGATGAGTACGCAACATGGAACGAACTTGAAGCCGCGCATGTGGAGAATGAAACGGCGGCATGTCGGAGTGTGGGGCTGGTGATTGAGACTCGTCCCGACCATATCTCGGTGGATGAAGTGTTGCGGGTGCGTCGCTTGGGTTGTACGAAGGTGCAGATTGGCTTCCAAAGTTTGAATGATGCCGTGTTGCGGGTGAACAAACGCGGGCATAATGTGCAAGCGACTCGGCGGGCTGTGAAATTATTGCGTCAAGCGGGATTCAAAATCCATGCCCATTGGATGCCGAATCTGTATGGCTCGACACCTGATGATGATATTGCCGATTATCATCAGATGTTCGAGGATGGCGACTTCTGTCCCGATGAATTGAAAATCTATCCCTGCTCGCTGATTGAAAGTGCTGAACTGATGCAACGCTATGAAGATGGTTCATGGCGACCTTATACCCAAGATGAATTGCTGAAGGTGTTGGTAGCCTGTTTCAAAGCCACGCCCGAATATTGCCGACTGACGCGCGTCATTCGGGACATCCCCGGCACAGATATTGTGGTGGGCAATCAGGTGACGAACTTCCGTCAGTTGGTGGAGCAAAAACTGACTAAAGAAGGAACTCGTAGTCCCGACATTCGCGCGCGTGAAATCCGCAAACGCACCGTGACGATAGATGACTTAACCTTAGATGAATTGTGGTATGAGACATCTTCTGCAACAGAAGTCTTTTTGCAATACATCACACCAGAACGCGACATTGCTGGATTCTTACGTCTCTCTATGCCCCATGCAGAGGAAGCACCGATTACAGATGAGCTTGACGGATGCGCCATGATTCGGGAGGTGCATGTGTACGGGCAGTCACTGGGAATTGGCGTGATACGCGATGGGAAAGCGCAACATCTTGGACTGGGGAAAGCGTTGATTGAACATTCTGCGAAACTGGCGAAGTCGCGGGGTTATAAGCGACTGGCGGTGATTTCAGCCATTGGGACGCGGGAATACTACCGTAAACGGGGATTTGCGGATGGGGCGTTGTATCAGATTCGTAACTTAACGGAACTCGACGAGGCATAAGGTTGTCTAAAAGAATAGGATGGGGTATCTATCCCGCGAAAAACAAAAGTCGAGTACAATAAGCCCCGTATTGGGCGACAGTAGGACGGAACATGAACGCGATTGAATCCACAGAACGACGCACCCAAATGCTACGGGCGATCTTGCTCTTGGTGATTGTGGGGACGTTCCCTTTTTATTGTCTGGGGATATTTGTGTGGGGGAATGCCGATGCGACTGCGGGGAGTAATGGCGATTTGCCGACTTTTACGCCATCGTGGACTCCGATTGGTGGCGACATCACCCGTACCGCGACTCTTACACCATCATGGACTCCCTTTGTGACGAGTACGTCGTTTGCCACTGTGGGACCAACTCCCTTCCAATTTATCCCGCCGACACGACTCCCACCAACAGCCGTGCCGACAAATACGCCCTTTGTGATTGTGATTCCAGATACGCCGACGGATTCGCCAACTTTGACGTTAATTCCATCCTCGACACCGATACCGAGCAATACGCCCTTTGTGCCGACGAACACGCCTGTTCCGCCGAGCAACACGCCCAATGTTCCGACAAACACGCCCTTGCCTCCACCGAGCGATACACCCCTTCCTCCGCCAAGTGATACGCCGGATACGAGTACAGGTGGGAGTGGCGGCACAACCGATGGTGGCACGACTACCGATGGGGGGACTACAGGTGGGACAACCGATGGCGGAACGACTGATGGTGGCACTACCGACGGAGGGACAACCGGATGAGATTAATCGTGTTTCTGTCAGGTGAAATTCATAGCGATTGGCGCGAGAAGATTCAGAATTGGATTGATGAGCATCAACTCCCGATTGAAGTGCTTACGCCTGTTGTCACTCATGATGCCAGTGACAATGTGGGGGTTGAGGTGTTGGGGGCGGAAGAGAAGAGCTTCTGGAAAGACCATAAAGCCGCCAAAATCAATAGTATCCGAATTCGCAATGGCATCGACAAAGCGGATGTGGTGGTCGTGAAATTCGGGGATAAGTATCGTCAATGGAATGCGGCATTTGATGCGGGTTATGCTGTGGCGAAAGGTAAGTCGCTGATTGTCTTGCATCCGCCTGAATTGACTCATGCACTGAAAGAGGTCGATGCCTCAGCAATGGCAGTAGCAGAGACCCCCGAACAAGTGGTGCAAATCCTCCACTATGTCACCACGCAGGTCTAATTAAGTTTTCGTGATTAGTTGTTACTTGCACTAATCTACGCTGTTTACCCACGATTGTTTGTATTGAAATCGACAGATAGTTATCTGTTCAGTAAATTTCCAGTCAATATGCTACTTAACGTTCATTGACTTCGCCCCAATCGGGACTCAAGTCCTATAGCCGAATCTTGCCTTATTGCTTAAATTATATTTAGTAATAGTTGAAGCTATAAAGAAATATTGATATTTCTTTATCTTAAGACAAGGGAAATTCATTCTCCTTTATACTTGAGATACCATTATTTTTGTGCTGGAGTGTACTCATGCGACTCATTAATGAAACTCAACCGGGTAATCGTGCAAGTGCTTATATTGGCTATGCCATCGGGCGAATGCGTCAGGGCTTGTCCAGTTATGAAGTGCAAAAAGAGCTAGAAGCCAAAGGGATGCCGACGCGAGTCGCGCATACAATTGTGCAACGGCTCGATACGCATCTGCATGAACAACCTAAGAAAAAACGTATGTCACGGCTCGCACGTCTCTGGAATCGGATGCGTTAATCGCTAATACTCATCCATTTTCAAACTTTTATGGGGTTGATTTTAGTGGTGCGCGCTCAGCCGGACGCAAAATCTGGGTGGCGCAAGGACATATCATCTCCCATCAACTCCACATCCTATCGTGTACACAACTGAGTCAGCACTTATCAGGCGATTTCTCTCGTGAAGTCGCCTATTCGCATTTGCGTGAGTGGGTAGCAGAATCGACTGATGCGCTATGGGGTATGGATTTCCCATTTGGTTTAACACAAGGCACAACACCAACATCCTATGACAGCTGGTTGGATTTCATCGAACACTTTGTTAAGGGTTATCCGACGATAAAAGATTATGAGGCGATGATTGCTAACCAAAAGCCTATTAATCTGCAACAATTCGGCACGAAAGAACCGCATCGACAATCCGATATGGAGGCGAAAACACCTTTTGCACCAACGAATCTGTGGGTGTATAAGCAGACTTATTTTGGCATCCGGGATGTGTTGAGTCCGTTGGTGATGACTGAGCAAGTTTGTGTGTTGCCGATGCAAGCGTATCAATCCATCTTGCCAGCTGTGATTGAAGTTTGCCCAGCATCAACATTGAAGCAACTGGACTTTCCAACAAATTACAAGGGGAGGGGTGATGTCAAGCAATCAAAGCGCAAAGCGTTGCTGGATTTCATCATAGGGCAAGGGGATATAGCGATTCCGACCGACCTGCATTCGACATTGATTGCCGATTGTGAAGGGGATGCACTGGATAGTGTGCTGGCGTGTTATTCGGCGTATCGAGTGTGGCGGGGTGGTCGGTTATTCCCTGTGATGACAGTGCGGTATCACATTGAGGGATATGTATATGTTTGATTATTATGTTGGGGCGTATAGCTGTTGTGTGTGGACACAACAATCATAACGCCCTTACGAAAGTGACTATGCTTCGTGCAGTGATTCGGCAATCATCTCTACGATGTCTTTGACTTCGGGACCGTCGGGGATTGCGCCTTTGGCATCGACGAACATTCGCATACAGAAGGGGCAACCGACAGCCATCGTATCTGCGCCCGTTGCTTTTGCTTCTTCATAGCGTACCATGTTGACATTGGCATCGCCGTGTTCTTCTTCTTTCCAGAATTGCGCGCCACCTGCCCCACAACAGAAGCTATTCTTTTTGTTGCGTGGCATCTCTGTGACGTTTGCACCCATGCTTTGCAGGACATTGCGCGGGGCATCGACCACATCATTGTGCCGTCCCAAGTAGCAGGGGTCATGGAAGGTGACGTTGCTCCATGTTTTGGGATTGGCGGTGCGGGGTAATTTGCCCGCTTGGATGAGTTCTTCGATGAGTTCGGTATGATGCACGACTTCATATTCGCCACCGAATTGGTGATACTCTTTGCCGATGTTGTGGAAGCAATGCGGACAAGTCACGACGATACGCTTGGGAGCGACTTCGTTGAGGGTCTCGACATTGGCGGATGCCATTTCGAAGTAGAGATATTCATTGCCTGCGCGTCGGGCAGTGTCTCCGGTGCAGGTTTCCGAATCGCCAAGAATGGCAAAGTTGACCTTGGCGGCTTGGAGGACTTTGACCAAAGCACGAGCGGTCTCTTGGGCGCGTGGGTCATAGCTGACAGCACAGCCTGTCCAATATAGGACATCGAAGTTGGGATTCTCTTCGACAGTGGGGACGTTTAAGCCGTCTGTCCAGCCGACGCGACTTTCGGCGATTTGCCATGGGTTGCCTTGCCGTTCCATGCCGTTGAATGCCCCTTGTAACTCAGCTGGGAACTCGCCTTGAGTCAACACCGAGTCACGGCGGATGTCGAGGATGTCAAACATAGGTTCATTGCCCACAGGACAAATATCAATGCACGCGCCACAAGATGTACATGCCCATACAGCGGAGTCGCTAATCACCGAGCCAATGAGTGACCATTCCACCTCGTTGCCTGCCGCAATGCTGGCTTGTTCGTCTTTGAGCATATAGCGTTTGTTGACTTCCAGTGCGGAAGGAGAGAGTTCCTTGCCGGTGACATAAGCCGGGCAGACATCCTGACAGCGATTGCACATGATGCAGGCATATGCATCGACGATATGCGTTTTATGCAAATCAGTCAGGGTGTGTGCGCCGAATTGCTCTTTTTCTTCGTCTTCAAAATCGAGGGGTTCGAGTTCGCCCAAGCTGGTGCGTTGCGGGCGACTGAAGAAGTTGAAGGGAGCCATGAAGAGATGGGCATGTTTAGTATAAGGGAAGTAAGGTGTGAAGAGCAAAATGCCACCCAAAGCAACCCACCACCAAATATGACGGAAGACTTCGAGTCCATCAACATTTAATCCGGCGAACAGGGGCGAGACAATTGCGGCAAAGGGCATCCACAAATCCGCCCCTTCCTGTGCGACGACGACGGCTTCACCTAAAAAGCGTGCGCCGACATGGAGGAGGATAAATCCGGCGACAATCATGGAATCGCGGGTGATTCCGCCGCCTTCCACCTTGGGATGGAGTAGCACATTGTCATGGAAGCTGAGTTCTTTTTTGTTGGGCAAATAAAGGCGACGGATGATGAAGTAGGCAACACCGACGAGGACGATAACACTGAGAACATCTGCCAAGAGTCGGTAGCCATCGTAGAGGACACCGAAGCTCTTGAGGGTTTCATCAAAGTTGGGGACAAAGCCAATCAAGAAGTCAAGCGCGTTGACGAGAAAATAGAAGGTGAAGCCCAAGACCACGCCCCAATGCAACAAGCTCGTGGTGCGACGGGTTTTGAGTGTGGTCTCTTGAGTCAGATAAATCCGTGTTGCTTTAATTGCCCGACGGATGATGTCTTTGAAGTAGAGTTCACCCTCGCCTCGATTAATCACCAAATACATCTGGCGGAAGCCCTCGTAGGTCGCACCAAGCGCAAATAACGCCAAGAAGATAAACAACATTTTTTCAACGGGTGTTAACATGAGTACTGTGTTCCTTCAATCATAACTTTGATAAATTAATTCTGTATCCAGCACTGATTATAATTGTCGCCTTGATTCTGGGTAATCTGTCTTAGATTATTACCTTCGACATCTATCGTATAGATTTGGTATGTCTGTCGATTTCGATTGGAACTAAAGCTAATGGTTTGTCCACCAGGTGACCATCTCGGCAATATATCATCGCCTGATGAATCAGTGAGTTGAGTCAGACCACTTCCGTCCGATTGCATAATAAACAAATTCTTTGAGTCTGCTTGTTGCATAGAGAATACAATATGGCTTCCGTCTGGCGACCAAGCTGGGTCTCCAACCCAATGTTTAGTTTCCAAGATATGTCTGCCATAACTGCCATTGGCGTTAATTACGGCGATCCCATGTGGTTCAGTTCCCCAACCATCTTTAGGATGATAGCTGTAGACAATCAGATTATCTGTTGGTGACCATTGTGGGCTACGATAGGCAAACCAAAAATCACTTTGTAAGGTTTGATCTGTTTGCGATGGTCGATTTAATATCGTTATCCATTCCTCAAATTCTAGTTCAATTGAATAGAAAATTGACATCTCAGAATAGACGATGTGTTGACCATCTGGTGAAAAGGAAAGAGCCTGAACGCTTGTCTCTGTATCGAATTCTGGTTTAAGGTCTGTACCATCGAAATCAACCCGGAATATTGGTGAATATTCCGAACCTTCGGAGAAAACCAATGTTTGACTTTCAAGATGACAATCTACTGCGACAATCCTAGAGTCGGAATTCAAAATCTCTTGATACCCTGTCCCATCGTCACGGATTCTATTAATCGCATAGTTGTTTTCTTCAATTTCATGATCATGAATTTTAGATATGAATACGATGTTGAAGTTCGTAGATTGCATATTTGATTCATTAGTTTGAGAGAACATCAATATTAATATTATCGCACTGAAAAAGACTAAAAGGTAGCGAATTTGAGGTCGAATAGAAAACATTGAACTATTTCAATACTGTTTTGAAAACTGCCCCAAGTGTACCACTCGGCAAGTGAAACCACCAATTCATTGCCTGACGCTTGCAATCCCATCAAATCGAACTAAACTATGGCGGATTTATTGTCTCATGCAATTTGTGTCACACCACAGAAAGCTCCGATTATGCACACTACTGCCCTCGTTGGATGCGCGCACATCCATACGCCCGACTTTATTAAACGCTTGAACAATCGTGAAGATGTCACGGTTAAGTGGGTATGGGATCATGACCGTGAGCGTGCGGAACAATCTGCTCAAAAGACGAAGAGCCAGACGGTGAGTGAACTGAGTGATATTTTTGGAGATGAGGATGTGCAAAGTGTCGTCATCTGCTCCGAAACGAATCGGCATGAATCTCTGGTGTTGGATGCGGTCTCGGCGAAGAAGCACCTGTTTGTGGAAAAACCACTCGGGACAGGCTCTGCAGATTCGATGACGATGGCTAAGACAATTGATGACGCAGGTGTGATTTTCCAAACCGGATTTTTCCATCGGACGTTTGCCGTGAATCAATTCCTCAAAGCGCAGATTGATGCAGGAAGTTTTGGCAAAATCACGCGCATTGGACATAGCAACCGTCATGCTGGGTCATTAAAAGGCTGGTTCGATAATGAGTGGCGTTGGATGGCAGACCCTTCGCAAGCCGGAGTCGGCGCATTTGGCGATATGGGCGCGCATTCGACCGATTTGTTGTTGTGGCTGATGGGCGATGTGGAGAAGGTCACAGCGAGTATTGATGTGGCAACAGGACGCTATGGCGATTGTGATGAATATGGCGAAGGATTACTGAAGTTCAAGAATGGAGCTATCGGACGCTTAGAAGCAGGTTGGGTCTCATTGGCGAATCCGATAACGCATCTCATTAGTGGGACAGAGGGACAAGCCTATGTCCACAATCGACAACTGTATTTCGAGAGTCAGCATGTGGAGGGAGCAGACGGTCAGTCGGTGTGGACGGATTTGCCGGATGACCTGCCTCATGCCTTTGACTTGTTCTTGGACGCGGTCAATGGGGAAGCGAATGTCCCATTGGTTACGACACAAGAAGCCTCGCGTGTGAGTCAAGTGATTGAAGCGATGTACACAGCGCATGAGCAAGCGACTTGGATAGAGATAGAGTAGAACATTAACAATTAGCAACCTGCACACAGGAGAAGACATCAATGCCCGAAACACTCAAGGTTGGAATCATCGGAGTCGGGGGAATTGCCCATGCCCATATGCCCGGTTGGGAAGCCTTTGACCAGACGGAAGTCATCGCCGTATCGGATATTAATCCGACGGTAGCAGAACAATTTGCTCAACGATACAACGTCCCCTCGTTTACGACCCAAGCTGACGACCTCTTCAACAATCCGAATATTGATATTATTGACATCTGCACACCCAATAATTTCCATGCCCCACTTGCAATTTCGGCTTTTCAAGCCGGGAAGCACGTGATTTGTGAGAAGCCCCTTGCGCCGACTCCCAAAGAAATTGAAGCTATGATTGAAGTGCGGGATGCATCGGGCAAGATGTTGATGACGGCTCAACATTTCCGTTTTTCGGGGATTGCCAAAGCGATGAAAGCACAGATTGGTTTTGGTGCATTGGGTGAGGTGTATCATGCACGGAGTTGGATGTTGCGTCGTTCTCTGATTCCGAATCGCTTAAGTTTCATACTTAAAAATCAAGCAAGTGGTGGGGCGTGTATTGATATTGGTGTGCATATCCTCGATTTGACGCTGTGGATGATGGGCAATCCAGAGCCAGTGTCGGTGACAGGGGTTTCTCGGACAGAATTGGCGACGCAAGACGGTGCATTCACGACCATATGGAATGGTGGCGATATACCCAAAGAAATTGATGTGGAGGAATTCGCCTCCGCTTTTGTCCGCTTTGAGAATGGGGCGACGCTGATATTGGAAGTCAGTTGGATGTTGCATCATGAGACCGAAGGCGAGGATGTCCAAGTATGGCTCTATGGGAAAGATGGCGGGGCACATTTTCCGTCGGGCAAGTTCCTGAGTAGCAATAATGTTACCAAGCAACATTACAATACCAAGCTGAAAGTGATGGGGAATTACCTTGAGCCTCATGCCCAAGAGTGTGTCGAATTTGCACAAGCCATCTTAGATGGCGCGCCCTCACCTGTTCCAGCCGAACAATCACTCCAAGTTGCCAAGATTTTGGATGCGGTGTATCGCAGTCAAGAAACCGGACGTGAGATTCGACTAGATGAGGATTAGGTCTCTAGCGCGACGATCATCTCGATTTCAATGAGTAGGTCTTCGCGGGCTAAGGATTGCACGCCCAAAAAGGTACTCGCTGGCATGGTCTCTATCTGAACCATTTCTTGCATGACTTGCGCAACAATAGGGCGGTGAACAGCCGGGTCAAGATTGACGACATAGGTTGTCCATTTGAGGACGTTATCCCATGTTGCGCCGATTTCATCGAGGACCGCTTTAAGATTCTCGATGGTCTTGACGGTTTGTGCGCGGAAGTCACTTTTGCCTACGGTGTTGCCTTGTTTGTCATAAGCGACCTGTCCTGAGGCAAAGATGAGCGTGGCATCAGTGACACTAACAGCTTGGGTGTAAATGGGGTTATAAAAAGACCCTTGGGGTGGATGTGTTGAATTTTCAAGGATACTGCTCCTATTTTTAAACATGCTTTAATTGACTGTGATTGTACTGCGACAGCTGACACTGACCAAATCACCCTAATAGCTTGTGTAAGAAATCGTCTCTGCATTGCATCTCAAATAGTGGCTAACTAAACGATAGGAGAACAGGCGATGCTGGATGTCAAAGCGATATTTGAAGGTGATAACAAAGTGATTGATGTTGCCAAAGACTACAGCCGTGAGGACTTGCGGCGTGAGTCGGATGAAAGTATTGATTTTCTACTAGATTTACTCAGTGATTTGGATGATGCAGACATAGTGTTTAACCCTAAAGACCCAGATGCGGATGACCCGTTTGCGGTAGAAGGTCAAGAACATATCGGCTGGAACATGGGACATCTGATAGCCCATGTTACGGCAAGTACGGAAGAAGGCGCGGCATTTAGTTCGATTTTAGCGCGGGGCGTCGAAATCGGCGGACGCTTGCGCTATGAAACCCCGTGGCGTGAGATGACGACGAAAGCTATCTGTGTGCAACGCTTGGAAGAGAGTCGGCGGATTCGGAATGCCTATCTGGATACGTGGCCCGATGAACCCCACTTGGATGCGTTGCGCGAGATGTCAGAACGTTTCGAGGCTCGCTTCGGGAAGATGAATGCGCCTGCCGCCTTTTTATTCGGTCTGGCACACGAAGTCGGGCATTACGACCAAATCAAGGATGTGAAGGAACAAGCTCTCGCCGCCAAACAGGCACAAGCATAACGGTTGTTATTCGCTGTTTCTTGTCTTATACTGTGGCAATGAACAAAAAAGCACTCACGATGAATCAATTTCGCCATCATCATTTCATCATTTGGAGATGATGTTGAACCCATCGTGATGAATATAACTATTCAATATGCGCGGACATGGGTTCGCGCTATTTTTTTGCCTAGCCACCGCGAATAAGGAGCCAAGATGAGCAATATTCAAGCCCGTACCCCAAAAGGATTCCGTGATTTTTTGCCGTCAGAGATGCTTAAGCGTGAGTATGTCTTTGGTGTGGTTGAAGAGGTGTTTCAATTGTATGGATTCGAGCCATTGGGAACGCCAGTCTTAGAATTGCGCGAAACTTTGTTTGGCAAATATGGAGAAGATGCCGAGAAGCTGATTTATGAAGCACAACATGGACGCAGTAGCAAGGATTCGCTGGCGATGCGCTATGACTTGACTGTGCCTCTGGCGCGGGTGGTGGCGGAACATGAACACGAATTGACACTTCCCTTCAAGCGGTATCACATTGCTCCTGTATGGCGTGGAGATCGTCCGCAAAAAGGGCGGTATCGAGAGTTCTTTCAATGCGATGCAGACATCGTGGGAGTCGCGGGCATGGAAGCCGATGCGGAGATTATAAGCCTGCTCGTGACCGTGTATGACCGCTTACGCCTGCCAAATTACACAATTAAAATCAATAGTCGGCAACTCCTCACGGGGGTGGGCGTGTATTCGGGTGTGCCAGATGACCAACTGCCAGATTTGTATCGGAGTGTGGATAAGTTCGACAAAATTGGGGCAGAGGGTGTGCAAAAAGAACTTGTCGAGCGGGGCATTGCCGATGATGTTGTCAAGCGCATGATGGAATTGATTCAAGCCAAATATGAAGGTCGGGAGAACATCGACTATATCAAGAGCGTGATGGGTGATATCCCCGAAGCCAAAGCGGGAATTCAAGAACTCTATGATTTGGCAGACAATTTGGATGCGCTCGGTGTCCCCGAATCCACATATGAGTTTGATTATACGATGGTGCGGGGCTTGGGCTATTATACGGGTCCCATTTATGAAACACTCATCGACGAACCGAATTTAGGAAGCATCACAGGGGGCGGGCGTTACGACAAGCTCATCGGTCTGTTCCGTAAAGAAAGCCTGCCGACGACAGGGATGGCATTGGGCATCGAGCGCATTATTGACATCATGGATGAACTCGAATTGTATCCATCGTCGATTGGTGGGACAGTGGTTCAAGTGCTGGTGACTGTGTTTGGGGATGATACCAAAACGGAGTCGATGAAGCTGGTATCAGAACTGCGTCGAGGGGGTATCCGTACCGAGTTGTTTATGGATGATAAGAAGCTGGGCAAGCAATTCGGACACGCTGATAAGAAGGGAATCCCGGTGGTGGCGATTTTGGGGTCACAAGAAATCGAGGATGGGATTGTCAAATTCAAACGCCTAGCTGATGGCGAAGAAATCAGCGTCAAGCGTGAAGACATAACGGCTGAAGTGCAATCGTTATTATCATGACAGGACTCGTTGCTTCCCTTGCTGATGATTATCATCTATAAGTTGTACATTTTCACAACTTTCAACAGCTATTTTATCTGCTCCATCTATCTTAAAAGGATGACAATAGCGTAAATTCGCTGTGTAGGAATAGTCAAATCAACGGATGGGAAAATGATTAATTACGATTTAGATTAATGGACTTATCAAGTAGTTTCTTTGGTCAGCCGTTTTCAACCCAACCAATAACAACTGCGTTGGATTCAGCGTAATTCAATGACAAAATGTTTGCGAGGTTAGCTGTTTCTGTATCAAAAACGTATACATTTGTGTCGGCTTCAACATAATCATATACAGTGAATGCGAAGTATCGACCACTACTATACCATCCACTGCGGCTCATGAGATATTGCCCATTTTCTTCATCAAGACAACTCTCTATCAAGTCAGCAAATTGCCAAACAGCCATCCGAGTATTGAAGCTATCCAAATCTCTTGCTTGAACCTGAAAGGCTATTGAGGTCATATCTTGAGATACAGTGGGAGCATTTAGCCTAAAATGCTCACCCACATTAGTTATTGTTTCAAGCGTATCATCTTGAAGTGAGAACTTAAGCCAGTTCAATTCATCATTCCTAATCAAGAAATGATCTCGGTCAATCCAAGTAAAGGCTCTATTCACAGCTATCCACGCTATAGGCAGTTCTATTTTGGATATTATTAATTGCCCAGAATCCAAATCCCAAAAGGTTATGTTACTTGTATATCGCGGAAATTCATAAAAGCTCCGCGTGAGAAATCGGAGTTGTATTCAATATGCCAGTCCCCTCTTGCACTCTCCTGTCTAGTCTCTTGAACAGGGATCGGTATATTTGCTCTATGATTCTTTGCTTCAAGACGGTCAATATCAATTATGGTGTATTGTTGCTCTCTCGCAGAGCTAACGAATCCTATCCTCTTTTCGTCTATCCAACGTAAATCGACAACTTGTGTAATGTTGGGAGTACTCCCAGCAAAGACTTCAATCTCGCTATCTTCACCTAAATCTAAAACCATTATTCTGAATTCTCTACCATTTGGAACAGATTCATCAGTTTCTATTAACCTGTATGCTAATTGATTTGAATTGGGACTTAAAGTCAATTGAAACGCACTGATTGGTATTCTGATACCTGTATCAATTGCTTCATCTTCAAGAAAACTGTATCGCCAGATTTGTTGCTCTTCGTTTGTTGGTATGACGAGAAGTAAATGTTGGCTTGTATCAGCCTCTTCATATCCACAGCTTTCTTGTGCAAAACTTAGAGATATTGTGACCAACAGCATAGAAATTATAGAAAGTTTAGTAGTCAGTTTTATCATTCCACAATTCATAATATGAAACAGCTTTGTGTTTATTCTTCTAGCGAGTTTATCCCGATGCACGACCCAAAAACCAGCAATTGTATTTGATTCTAGTGTCATCTTATTATAATCGGAGAGTTGTGATGCCTATCCTAATTTCGGGTTGCCCCATATTCTGTAACCCGAATAGTAGAGTATTTCTATGCTCTCAATCAAATTCTACTGTGCATTTCCCCTTTCACATGGAGAAACGTTTAAGGAAACGTTAGAATAGGGTCATTTAGTGAAAATTACGCTTTAGAGGCACAAAATGACCTTATTTCCGCGCGCGAGTGGCGTGTTACTTCATCCGACTTCTTTACCCGGACGCTATGGCATTGGTGATTTAGGTGATACAGCCTATCGCTTTGTGGATTGGCTGGAAGCCTATGGACAGACTATCTGGCAAGTCTTGCCATTGGGTCCGACGAGTTATGGTGATTCCCCCTATCAAACTTTATCGGCATTTGCAGGCAATCCGAATCTCATCAGCTTTGACAGGTTACGCGAGGCAGGGTATCTGACGGATGACGATTTAGGCGATGTCCCCGACTTCCCATCTGATGCTGTTGATTATGGCTGGGTGATTGATTATCACAACAACATCTTGCGTCTTGCCTTTGAGCGATTTCGTGAAAGTGGGGATACAGAAGCCTATCAAGTATGGTGTGCTGAGAATACCTTTTGGCTAGATGATTTTACTCTCTTTGTCGCACTTAAAAATAAGAACGGGGGTCGTCCATGGGTGGAATGGGATGAAGGAGAAGCTCTACGGGATGAGTCAACCCTCCAATCAGCAGGAGTCGAACTGACGGATGCTATCCACGAACAACGCTTTCGTCAGTGGGTCTTTCATGAGCAATGGCTTGCACTGAAAGACTATGCCAATGAGAAAGGAATTCGTCTCTTTGGCGATATTCCCATCTTCGTGGCGCATGATAGCTCGGATGTGTGGGCGCACCGTGACCGCTACACTCTTGATGAACGGGGTAACCCGATATTCATTGCTGGCGTGCCACCGGATTATTTTAGTCCGACAGGGCAACGTTGGGGCAATCCGCTTTACAAATGGGATGTGATGAAGGCAGGCGGTTATAAGTGGTGGATCGAACGTTTCCAAGCGATTTTGAGTCTGGTAGATTACATTCGAATTGACCATTTCCGTGGCTTTGAAGCCTATTGGGAGATTCCAGCATCGGAAGAGACCGCAATAAATGGGACATGGCAACCGGGTCCTGCCGAAGACTTTTTCCATGCGGTAAAAGATGCGCTGGGAGAATTGCCGATTATCGCGGAGGACTTGGGGGTGATTACGGAAGGTGTGGAAGCCTTGCGCGATGGGTTCAATCTGCCGGGGATGAAGGTGCTTCAATTTGCATGGAGCGACCCGACAAATCCCTTCTTGCCTCATCAACATCCAGTGAACTCCGTCGTCTATAGCGGAACGCATGATAACAACACGACGGTTGGCTGGTGGTTAGATGAACTGGCGGAGGATGGCAAGCAATTCATACAAGATTATTTGGGCAAAGAGATTCATGAAATCAATTGGACGCTGATTCAACACGGGATGATGTCACCAGCGCATACCTTTATTATGCCGATGCAAGATATTCTGGGATTGGGGTCAGAGGGGCGGATGAACACACCGGGCAATCCGGCTGGCAATTGGACATGGCGATTTACAGACGATGCCTATGAGAATCCGGGCAAAGACCGTCTGGCACATCTAACGTGGTTGTATCAACGACGCGCCGACCAACAAGAGAAGCAATATGGTGACGCGGCGGCATCTCCTAAACAGTAATTATATTTAGGCATCCACAAGCAAATTAACGCGCAATGACCATGCGATATGCAAGGCTTTGAGGAAGTCTTTCAAATCTGCAATCGTGCGGTCATCGCCTGCTTCAGGTTCGAGCAAGAAGGGGTGTTTGTCTGCATCGGCATCGGCAGAAGTGATGTTCATAATGGCTTTGGCTTCAAGGTCGCGGCCAATGGCATGGAGGAAGAGAAGGAGTATCCCTGCATGGTTAGGAATGATATTGCCGACAGAGAGGAACATCTCAAAGAGTTGGTCACCATTGATTTGTACCTCGCCTAAGCGACGTTTGCCAGCGGTCTCGGCTTCAAAATAGATTCGACTGCCCTCTTCATCGACAGTCTCCCGCAGATGTTGAATATCTTTGCCATCGTAGCCGAATTCGCTGATGCCTTGCTTGAGGAGCAACCAGACAAGGGGTTCATCGGGAACAGGCAGGCGATTGAGCAACCATGCTTCGCCCTTTGCAGAGATGGGGTATTGCATAAAGCCCATACAGCCGAAGGGTTGTCCAGTGCGGTTGGCGGGACAGCCTTGACAATGATGTTCGACTTCGCGCAATGCTTCCGCTTCATCTAAGAGATATTGCACAATAATGACTTCGCGGATTTCTTCGCCTTCGGGGGTATTGCGGATGTATTCAAAGCCCATTTCTGATGGGGGGCGCGCATCGCCAGCTTCACGGAAGAGGCGAATGATGGTTTGGGCGCGGTCACGTCCCTTGATGCGCTCTAAGATGCCTTCTGTGCCAAAGGTCTGTTTGGGGATACAATCGTAGCCAATGATATGGTCAATTGCCATGGGATGCTTTCTGTTTTCGTTTAGGGAAACTATTCTACCGTTTGCGATGGGGGGTTCAATGGGGAAACGGGTGTTAGTTTTTGGTTGTTAGTTTTTGTGATTGAGTTTATCTTGAGGCGTGACATTTCGCTGTGTTAGCCAATATCTGCAACTCGATTTTATCGGCTGTTGTTCCTCCGCAAAGAATAAAGTGTTCCAATATTTCATCATCTGAGAAGTCGGCATATTGTTTGAATTGTCGAGCTAAAGTCATGCACTTAGCTGGCGATTCTAGTCGGAAGTGTGCATTCTCCCAATGCCCGCAAATTTGCATAAACTGGACAACACTAAAGGTAATCTTGTAATGGACATCAAACCCAATTGTTGTGCCAACTGTTATTTCTAACCGTCGTAAACTCGCTTGATAATTGCTAACCAAATACGCAGACGATTTCGAGTTATCGATTTCAAATACGTTTTCAATTGGATAAGATTGATTAGGATATTGATATTTGAGCGTCACGACAACCATTTATCGAATGATGTGTTTTACTTATTGTACTCAAGTTGTTCTATTGTCAATTAATTCTCTGTGTTCTCTGAGTCTCTATGGTGAAATATGACTCCAACCACACCTGCGAAATCTGACCTTTCGACCCGTGTTATTACGGCGGTGGTGTTGCTTCCGATTGTGTTGACGGCAACTGGGGTCGGCGATTGGGCATTTGCAATTGTGGGCATGTTTATTGCAGGGATTGGCACACTTGAATTTGTGACACTCGGACATCTGCCACATCATCGAGTCGGGTTGATTGTTGGCGTGTTGGCAGGACTAGCAGTCACGCTTTCCTTTCAGGTGAACATGCCCATGCTGTGGCAAATCGGGCTGTTGCTGGGCTTACTAGTGACATTTGCTATGCATCTCATCCTCTCGCGCAAGTGGCGACAGAGCATCAATCATAGCGTGTTCGTGGTGACGGGGATTCTGTATGTGGCGTTTCCGGCGGGATTTTTGATCTGGGTGCGTGGACGAGAAGATGGATTAATCTGGATACTGGCTATCTTCTTAGCGACTTGGTGTACGGATACCGTTGCGTATTTCGCAGGTCGATTCTTCGGACGGCACAAATTAGCTCCCAAAATCTCGCCCAAGAAGACAGTAGAGGGGGCAATTGGAGGAATCGTCGGGGGGATTATACCGACTCTGTTATTGCTCATGGCAACGGATTTGTTGACCTTTGGTAGTTTAATCGTCGTTGTCCTCGCCCCTCTCATGGCAATTGCGGGGGACTTGCTGGAGTCGATGTTAAAGCGTCGCTTCAAGGTGAAGGACTCGTTTATCCCCGGTTTGAACATCTTCCCCGGACATGGGGGTGTCTTAGACCGTGTGGACTCGCTTTTGGCAGTAACCACCCTGTTTTATGCGTATTTGATCGTTATTGGCGCATCCTGATGGCTTTTTTCTCCATTCATTAAGGGGTCAGTGGTTGTAGCGATTATTGTTATTCATTACAATAAAGTTGTGCGTTCATCTATATTTTGTGATAGGTATCAAATGGGTGTAGTTGAGGACGTTTCATTTCTCCAACGTGTCTCAATGCTCTTTGAGCGGTTGACTGAACCCTACCCTGATGTCGTGGGGAATATTGCGCGTCGGCAAGCCAAGCTCCTTGCCACAGTTTTGCTACTCTTTGTTCCTTTTGCCATCTTGTTTATTTCGGTTCGGTTTATTATCAGTGAGTTTCCTCTTCGCACGGCTGTCATTAGCCTGACCTTTATTGTTGCTTGGTTTATCGCTTATCGATTGAGCCGTACCCATCGACATCAAGCTGGGGCGATGTTGATTAATGTCGCGCTCTCTGGTGCGATCTTCTTCAGTCTCGTTGCTAATCCCAATGACAGTATTGGCATTGCATTCTTTTTCATCAGCTCACTCTTAGCTATCTATCTCATGCCGATGGATAGGGCGTTGATTATTGGAATCGCCAATATTTTTGGTGTGGTGCTGTTAGCCCTCGTAAGTGATTACTGGACGATAGAGTTAATTCAGACCGATTTAATATTCTTAGTCATTGCCTCCTTAATTTTGCTTGTGATTATTTTGTACCGTCAGACGGATGTTCATTTTCTGGAAGAGCAGGCTGAAACACTAGAAAAAATCAATAACGACTTGAGCCAAGAAGTGAGCCAACGGGTTCAGATGGAAGCCTCCTTACAAGAGTCGGAAGCCTTTACTCGCGCGATTTTTGATGCGCTTTCTGCCCAGATTGCGATTTTGGATGACATGGGCAAGATCGTCTCCGTGAATCAAGCCTGGCGTGAGGTTACTCAACGGCAAACGCCAGACATCATAGACTATATTGGCTTAAATTATTTAGAGATTTGTGATCATGAATCGAGTCCCGTTCATGAGAATGCGCGACTCTTGGCCCAAGCCATCCGTGATATTTTGGAAGGTAAACAGGATGCCTACACAGCAGAGTATCTGAGCTATTCCATTGAGGATACGACTTATTGGGTGATGGTGCGGGTTACATTGTTCCAAATGAAAGGCAAGCGACATCTGGTCATTGCTCATGAAGATATTACTGAGCAAAAGCTGGCTGAACAGGCAATACGCCAATCTGAAACCAAATTCTCGACGATTTTTGAATCTAGTCCCGACCCCGTAATTATCTTCCGTCTCGACGATGCGGTGATTACAGATGTGAATTCGAGTTTTATCGAGGTCACTCAGTACGATTTAGATGATGTCATTGGCAAAACGACGCTTGAGCTGAATCTTTGGGCAGATAATGAGAAGCGTGAGCAATTTGTCGAGATATTAGAACGTGATGGTATAATCCGTGATTTTGAAATGGAATTTCTCACTAAGTTAGGGCAAGTCAAGTTGGCTTCCGTCTCGTCTCAGCAAGTTACCATTGATGGCGTTCCTCACTTGCTATCCATCGCGCGAGATGTGACGGTGGAACAATATACTGCCCAACAACTCCAACAACAAGCTTATTTGCTAGAAAATGTATCGGATGCCATTATCTCGACGGACAACGATTTTAACATTCTCAGTTGGAACCGTGCCGCCGAGCAAATCTATGGTTGGACAGCCGAAGAAGCCATTGGGCAACCGATGATCGAAATCGCCCCGACGACTTATGCGGATAGTCTCAATGATGAAGTCGGTACCACATTTGGGGAACAAGGATTCTGGTCGGGTGAAGTGATTCAGACTGCCAAGAATGGAGAAGCCCTCGACATTTTTTCGGCGGTGACGCTATTAAAAGACCAAGATGGGAATCCGAATGGTGCGGTAGCGGTCAATCGTGAAATCACCTCCCGTAAAGAAGCGGAGCATCGCCAGAAAGCCCTCCTACTGGAGCAAGCGCGCGCCACCATGCTCCGACAATTTATTACCAATCTCTCGCATGATTTCCGCACGCCCTTGTCGATTATCAATACGAAGAAGTACTTACTCGATAGACAACTCGCTGATGATAAACAGAAACAACATCTGCAAACCATTGATCGTCAGGTGAATATCATTGAGAAGCTGATTGACCGCATGTTGACGATGATTCGCTTGGATATTGGAGTCGAATTCTCATATCATGATACCTATCTCAATTCCTTGGTGCGGGATATTCAAGTCCGCGTGGAAGGGCAAACAGAAAATTGTCCTCCCATTGAATTAGATTTATGCGACGACTTACCCACTTTTAAGGCAGATTCCAGCTATCTTGGAGAAGTAGTCTTTCATATCTTAGAGAATGCAATTGAACATACCCCTAGTGATAAATCTGTCATGCTCCGCACGGCTTATGATGAGCAGAGTGTCTGTGTCGAGATACAGGATAGCGGAAAAGGTATCCCCGATGATGCACTTGACAAGGTCTTTGATTATCTGTATCGGCAGGATGAGGCGCGTGGCTTAGGCGATGGGCATGTGGGCTTGGGCTTGTCTATTGCCAAACGGATTGTGGAATTGCACAATGGTGAGATTATCCTCGATAGTGTGGTGGGTGAAGGCACTACGGTGACGATTCGATTCCCGCGTTCTGTCGAGCCTGTGCTTCCAACTGTGTGATGCGGTCTGTATTTTCCAATTGTAAACGCACCAAATGGTCAATCTTTTCGTTTAAGGTATGGACTTCAAGCTGGGCTTTGAGGTTTACGCGATAGTCATTTTCGGCACGGAGGCGGTCCCGTTTGGCGGCACGGCGTTGGCTCATCAAGATAATGGGTCCCTGAATAGCGGCGAGTGTCCCCAATGTCGCACTTATCACACCCAAAGTCAGCATGACATTCTCCATCATCTGACCAGTGAGGATATTCATCGCAATCCAAATCATCACCAATACCAACACCAACGCAGAAAACCGCCATGTGCCAATGATATCGGCGATACGGTCCGCCCACTGCTCGGCGGAGGTGCGGTCTTGTTCGTCCTCTTGAAAGACGTTGACTGCCATCATCTCGCCATCACGCAGACTCTCAATCACCATTTCTTCTTGGTCGCTCAGTTCACCCATATCATGCTCTAACATCGCTTGGGCTTCGTCCGCCATCGCATTGTGCACACATATCTCACAGATGGTTTCTTCGGGTGTCCAGTTGGGATGGTTTCGTTGCACGGATTGCACCAGCGAGGCAGGGAGTTCGCGTCCTTCTCGGAGTTGATGGGTGTCACGGGGTTGTTGGCAACTAGGACAAGTCGGCATACACTGATGAGCAATCTACAAATCAAGGTCAATCTCTATGGACACCCATGATTATAGCCTGATATTTCGTCTGAATGACAATCAAGTTGAGATGCTCGTGCTAGATACAGAGGATGGCGTATCCATCCCCATAACCATCAATCCCCCACATTTCTGGCAGACTTGCCAACCCGTGAATGAACCTGTACAGGAGCATATGGGATTCGAGTTATTACACTAAGTTGTTCTCACACGGAACGATTGAATCCTGATACGCCCTTAATGATGGGTCTTTATTTGCAAGAATATATTGAGGGAGATTTGCCAACAAATGCACGATGGGTAACAGAACATGAGATGATGCCTGCCTATGTTGAACTTCCTATCCATCACAAAGCCCTCGCACCACGTTTACTTCAAGCCTGTGAGACTCTATCCGCGTTGAATCTGCCCGATACGCTGGAACATGGCGATTTACACGCGGGGCAATTTTTCGTGCAGAATGACAAGTTGTGGTTGCTCGATTGGTCAGATAGTACGATTACGCATCCCTTGTTGAGCTTGCCCTTTTTCCTCGCAGAACTGGCGAATGAACTGCCAGATAGTCCCGATGCTGAAGCGAGATTGCGACGCGCTTATTTTGCCGAATGGAGTCAGTATGCGTCAGTGGATGAATTAGAAACGTTATACACGGAGTTAGCGATGGTATCTGCCTTGTTTTCGACTTTGCGCTACATCCACGATATATTGCCCCAGATGACCTATCGCTGGGAAATGCATAATATGGTCGTCTATAATTTGCGCTGGTTGTTACGGGTGGTGAATTAATCGCCTACTTTCGGCAATTTGCTCTCTCGGATGGCGCGTATCATCT
>JANQRM010000196.1 GCA_028284565.1 Anaerolineae bacterium
GTTAACTAGTCCTAAAGAATCGGCGCGAGTCCACGCGACTTGTTCTCCATCTGGCGACCACTGAAAATGTGTTCCCCACCAACCGTATAATCCACCAGCGGATTCATCCACCAGTTGGTCGATGTCGATGGTGCGTCCAGTATCTAAATCCAGTTCCATTGACCAGAGGTTGTTGAGGGCTTTCCAAGGTGGTGTCGTCTGACGTGCCTCGCCTGTTGAGTAGCTGATGGTGTCGCCTTGTGCAGGTATCCATTCGGCATAGAGGACATCGGTTGGAGCAAGGAGGATGCTTTCCGGATTTTCTGATGTTGGAATGAGATAGAGTTGGTTGAAAAAGGTTTCATCGTCTTCGGGTGCGCTGGTGTAGAGGAGGTATTGTCCATTATCCGACAAATCGAAAACGAGCGAGTCTAAGGAGCTTTCTGTTGTGAGCGGGCGTTTAGAGGTGCTGATGCCTTTCACAACCCATGCGTTTCCGTTATTGATATAGGCGAGTGTTCCGGTAATTGGGATAGGTTCGACGTTGGTGTCGAGTCCGATATAGACAACTTCATCAATCGGTTCGGTGAGGACAGTGGGTTGTCCTGTACGAACTCTATCACGCTGTTGCCCGTCTTCATAAATCACACGATAACATATTTCTTGTACGCCGTTTTCTCCGGCGCGGGCGAGACGTTCTTCTCCGGTCGGGATGCCTTCATTTGGGACCAGATTACGTTGGAAGGGAATCTCGTCGTTTTCACAAACGGTTTCTTCTGTTACACGTACAAGGGTTACGCGCATTCCGTCTGTGATTTGTGTGAAGGGTTGAGGCGAGATACGGTCATTGGGTCCACGTTCTACTTCGATTTCTCGGAGAAACTGATCCACTGTGACCGGTTCATTGAACTCGAAGGTACGTTCTCGTCCATCGGCAATCAATGAGACTCGAAAATCGGGCGGTGGCGGTTCCGGTTGACAAGCCACTACCAAAAAGATAATTAATAGAAGGGATTTGAGAAGATTCCTGTAAATGATTTCGCTTCCTAAGATTGTTTTCTGAGTTTGTAGATTCGCGGGTGTAGTCCACGTAGGGTTATCATACGCTCTTGCTCAATTTTCCACAATTTTGAGGACTTGAGAATGGTGTTCATCAGGCGAATCTCGTGCGTAATGACCATAAACACAGCATTCGATTTGGCGACGCGCCATGCCTCTTGAAGAATGCTTGGGTATAAATGCTGGTTTTCATCGTGTGAGCCGATACTCTGTCCAAAGGGTAAGTCGGCATAGAGTTTATCAAAAGTTTGATTTGGAAAAGGTGCTTCGGTTGCATCTCCATATATTAATTCTATTGCGTGATTTCCAATTTCTTTCAAATTGATTTGTGTGTAGTTTATTGATTTGTGGTCAATGTCGATACCCACTAGCCATTTGGGCGATTGGTAAAGCTGGTGTTCGATGAGCAATGTGCCTGAACCACAACCAATATTTATACACGAATCGTCATGGGCTGGCTCACTGATGCGTATCATCGCATGAGCGACGGTGGCATTCAGCGCACCTTCCATGTTTTGAATCCGCCAGTCTCTTGTAGCCAGCGGGCGAGGGGTTGTCCGAATGAGAACTTCCCAACCAGTTTGTTTTTTGGGTGGACGTTTGAGTCGAATCCATAAATCTCCTTTATTGTCATCCCGAATCAATTGTGTGGCTTGTGCTAATTCATCTTTTAGACGTTGCATAACTGTGGACTGCGAGCCAGCCGCGCTAATGGTGAGCGATTGAAAGCTGTCTGATGGAAATCGACATTGAATCTTCTGTATCAACAGGGTTAGTCGTGTGAAATGTTGATGTCCAAGTAAGGCTTTTGGACGAGGAATATCGAAGTGATGAACCTCATAAATTGCAATCACAGATCGTAGTTGGTTTAGCAGTTGATTATTCCTGATTACTCGGAACCGCATACTCGCTTTTTTGTCCTGTACCAGAAATTGTATGCGGTGTTTAAATCGTTGCTGAAGTTCTTGGTGTGCAATATCTTCCAAGCCTTCTACGATTTCGGCTTCATAAAGTTGATGTGTCATTGTTTACTTGCAATTGGATTTAATTGATTGAAGGAAAGAAAGCCCTTACCTGCGAAGATAAAGGCTTCCTATAATTGAATTGTTTTACGATTTCCAGCGCGGAACTGTTTCGTTACTGCTATCGGGTGAGATTCGTGTCACACCACTGCCATCGTTAGAGTTTATGACAAAGATGCTATTTGTTGTATTGCGATCTGAGACAAACAGTGCTTGTGAGCCATCAGGTGACCATACAGGTTGGGTTTCATTGCTGGTTTCGGTTGTTAGTTGAATCGGGTTTGAACCATCTGTTGCGCTCATGCGGAAGATGTCGAAATCACCGAAGCGGTCTGAAGCAAAGATGATTTGCGTGCCGTCGGGTGACCAATCTGGATTGATATTGTTCCCAGTTGCGGAAGTTAACGGTACAACATTTTGCCCATCTGAGGAGTTCATCGTGAAGATGTCCGCGCCGACGACATAGACAAGGCGGGTGCCATCAGGCGACCAAGCCGGACTGATTTCATCGGTTGTATCGACAGTGCGTTGAACTTGATTACTGCCGTCTACATTCATGACAAAGATGTCGAAATCTCCAAAGCGGTTCGATACAAAGGCGATTTGTGAACCATCGAATGACCAAGCTGGACTTGTATCTATCCCACCATCATTGGTGAGGCGTGTGGTGGATAGGTCGCTGATATTTAGGACATAGATTTCGTCATTACCATCTCGGTTGGTGACAAAAGCAATGCGCGTACCATCAGGCGACCAACTTGGCTCGCGGTCATCCGCTGGATTGTTGGTGGCGTTCACCGCATTACTGCCATCATTGTTCATGACGTAGATTTCATTGTTCCCATCACGGTCCGTAACGAAGGCAACATTCCCATTCGGTGGTTGAACTCCTCCGCTGACGGTGACATCTTGAGAGATGAAGCTATCGGGGTTGCCGAAAGCGGTGAGGGTGACGGTATAGGTTCCACCTGCGCCATAGATGTGGGTGGGATTAGCCTCTTGGGAGGAGTTGCCATCGCCGAAGTCCCAGTTATAGCCAGTGACATCGCCAGTGGTGGTGTTGGTG
>JANQRM010000208.1 GCA_028284565.1 Anaerolineae bacterium
TGATGAGTTGGCGGTATATCGCCCCGCGTCAGTGGCTGGCAGAACAGCGCGGTCAAATCTCCCAAGAGCCGATTGACGAGACCGTTCCTAACGTTTCACATGAGCGTATCGTTGCGGTTTGCACAGGTGTTGGTTTGGTCGCTGGCGTGTTTTCGGGGTTATTTGGGATTGGTGGGGGTGTGGTGATTGTCCCTGCCTTGATGCTGATTCTGAAATTCGACCTGAAATTAGCTTCGGGGACTTCATTGGGTGCGTTGTTGATGCCAGTGGGATTAGCAGGAGTCGTGCGTTATTACGAGGCGGGACAACTCGACATCTCGGCGGCGATTCCGGTAGCCGTGGGTTTGTTGTTGGGGGCATTAGTCGGGGCAAAGCTCGCGCTGGGACTGCCCACCAAAACCATCCGACGCTTGTATGGCTTGTTCTTGCTCTTTGTCGGCATTCGTTTTTTGTTTAATTTATAGACAAAGTTCAATAGTAACTCAAAATCGTTTAGGGACGATACTCGCGCGTTCTATCGTTGGAACGTACATAAGTGGTTCCCATGCAATCAAAAACATTTAACCACTCTATTGTGTTGGTTAATTCCCTTAAGGTAGGGGTGCAGTGTAGGTCATAGGTACGGGTGTCATGGTAACGCCACAGGCTTCTGAACCCCACAATATTTCGTCGGATGAGACAACCGTAAATGTACTAATGAGCCTGCCACCAAGCAGACCCGTTTGATATACGTCTTGTGCCACCAGACCTGCAGTATAACTGGAACCACTACTATGTGTAATACGAATAGTGAAACCATTGTCTTCTAGCGTAACTGTCTGGGTATTGGCTGACAAGTTGTTAACGTAGGTTTCATCTGGACAGTCTTCTATACGATATTCTTCGCGCGAAGGAAAAGCGTATTCTCCTTCCTGCGGGGAATTAATCACAATTGGCTCGGCGATTTCAATCTCACGCGGTAGCACTTCTATAGGCAAACCAGTTAAATTGTCTGGGTTCAATGGCTCAAGGCTGGGTTCTCCATCGACGATGCCATTACTGTCAATAGGAACAATGGCTTGTGCGCCTAACGGAATCCGAGTACTGGAGTCGTTTACCATGATGGTTGATTGTCCCTCCAAAAGCGCAATGACTAGATTGTCGTCTGGGACAGCTTGAAGGAAGGCGGTTGATCCTAGAGAAATCTGTACGCCATTTATTTGTAAATCTACCATGCCTACACCTTCTGGTGTTTGAATTAAAATGCCATCACGTGGTGCCTCCGTACAACGAGGCTCCCCAATACCTGATGTCAATATAAACGATTGCATGGGATCGTAATCCGATCCCAATGAGGCAGCATTTTCTATCGTCACATCGCCAAACAGGACAATCAATACATTTTGTCCGGGTAAGGTATCCGGTAAATTGGCTTGTAAGGATAAAAGTGCGATTCCCCACTCGTCGGGAGTTAACATACTGCTTAACTGCATAGATTGAATTTCAACGACATCCACAATATCGCCTGATTGGTCAAATGCTAAATCAATGTCAGGTGACGATGGGACTGTATCTATTTTGACGTTGCCATAGCAGGCTTGATTACGTCCGATATTCGTGCAATTGGTGTGTGTTGCATCAACGGCTTCTTGTACAAGGGTTGAACACGCATTATCTTGTGCCGATACGGTAAGAGTAGTGATCATTAGAACAAATAGGGGAAGGATATAACGCATACATAACTCCCAACATCAAGTTATGTTTATAGTATAGCCATTAGCCACAATCCTATCAATTTGCTTTGAGATTGATGGTATTATCGTTTATGTAATTTACGGTCGAATCAATCAAAATTGCGGAGAGCGATGGTTGTGTCCTCGCCAGTCAGGAGCGCATATGATGAGTCGCTTCCACACAGTTCAAAAACATATGACCACCTACTAAGTCAAAAGCGTGTTGAAATAACTTCCTGAGAACCACTCAAAATCGATTATCTGAAATCTGACTCTCTGACCGCCGATTATCGTCTTTCGTACTGCCGATAGGCTAACAAATCGGCGTGCATGATATAGGATTCGTCGGTTTCGACCACTTCGACGAGCGCGTGAATATTGGGGATAAAGCTCTCTTCTTTGTAAGCCTCAAAATCAATGACCTGATCGAGCCAATCTTTGAGTAGATTCTGAGATTCGAGGCTAGCAAGCATAAAAACAGGGCGCGTATGCAGGGATTGGATCATCCCACCATTACTGTCCTTCACGAGGTGATGTTCTTTCACAAATTCGCGTTCACCCAGCAAGGTGAGGAATTTGCAGGGACGACCATCAATCATCACTGTGACGAGCGAATCAGGACGGGGGAAATAGTGCTTGTTATTGCGTGGGAAAATAATCCAGCCATATTGGTTGTCTTTACGAATACTGACACTTAAGAGTGGTGTCTGTAGTTCCCAGAACGCACCTAACTCACTGTGACGTAATTCACCCCTGCTCTCTGAGTAATAATAGAGAATATCTTGTTGCATGGGGAAATCTGGGAGGGAAGCCTCTTCCTCGTTCTCCCAATCTTGGCATATGACCTGCCAACCCACTTGTGGCATGATAAAATCATGTTTCTGGCATTGACGCTCATCTTCATGTGCCATGAAGAAATAACAATTAGAACAATCCGGGCGGATGTTATTCGGCAGTGTCATCAGTTGCTCTCCCGTCTCTCACCAATTCCAAAATCTCATTGGTGGATTCCAATTTTAACCTGATTCTGCTCGACTCCATGTAACAATACTGTTATGCAAAGGTTTTCTAACAAAGGGGTAAGGTTAGTGAAGAATTACAAAAAGAAAACAATCATCCAACGTTAAATTTTCATGTTTCGCTTATAATAGACCCATTAATGGCTATCCTTCGACATTATGACTGACACGGATCGTAAGCGCATTCTAATTATTGATGATGATGTGAAGCTCGCCGAGATGTATGCGCTCTATCTTGAGGAATCGGGCTATGAGACGTTCCGTGCAACCACTGGACAAACGGGCTTTCATCTCGCAAAGCAACATCATCCGCATTTGATCATTTGTGATTATGTCTTGCCGGATTTAGGTGGTTTAACGGTTATCGCCATGCTCCGCAATCTGCCGGGGATGAGAGACCTCCCCATTATTCTGGTGACTGCTTACGCATTGCCCGATTATAAGTCCTTATTTGCCCCTATGGTGTGTATGGAAAAACCCGTTTTACCCAGCGAAATGTTATGGCAGGTAGAAGAACTACTTCAGGAAGCCTAATGGTTCAACATTTATTGAAGTTGTTCTTTAATCCAGTCGATGATGGTATCGGCGACAGATTGCCACTCCGCTTCTAGCATCATATCGTGCGCCATGTTGGAAAAGACAATCGCTTCTGTGCCATATGCCTTGGCGGTTTGATGTTGTTCTTTCAAAGAAAAGACCTTATCGTTTTCTGCAGATACCACGAGCAAGGGTGTGTTTATCTTCTTCGGTTTGGGTAGATTTAAGAATAATGAGTCGAAGATAATACGGAACGATTCACTGTGAAGCTGTTCATAATAACGGGTGACTTGTTCCATCGGCATGGCAGGTGAGAAGAATTCGTTTTGGGCTTTTTCTGGTGTGTTGACGATGTGATAGGGGTCCATCGTGAGGGTGACTTTGAGCATTGTCAGCGGGTGATTGAGCCATGCCCGCAAAAAGAACCCCAAAATGCCCTGTTGGGGTATCGTCGCCACCAACACACCTGCTGGAGCCTGATGCTTTTCTAGGTACTTCTGGACGACATAGCCTCCCATCGAATGTCCAATGAGTATCGGTGGTGTATCAAATGCAGAAGCCACCTGTGCAACATCTGCCACATAATCATGGATACTTGCCCATCGGAGTTTGCCTTCACTTTTGCCATGTCCTCGCAGACTTAAAGCATACGCGCTGAAGCCTTGTTCAGCAAAATACGCGAGAAAATGCTCATCCCAGCACCACGCCCCATGCCATGCCCCGTGAATAAAGAGCAAGGGCGTTTCATACTGGCGGTTGTCCGGTTCTTCATAACGAATTTCAAGTTGCATATGCAAATCCCCACATCCACTTAGTCCATCAAGCGACAATTCGTGGCTCGTTTATATGCTAAACTGGAGTATCTTGCAAATTTAGTGACGACAGGTCTCATTGGATATGCCAGAGGATTTAGGCTTTGACTATTTCATCACGAAAGATGAGCAGGTGTTTATCGAACATCATGGACGGCGAGTGGCCATCCTCAGAGGGAAGCAAGCACAGAAATTCATCGCGTCAGCTGAGAATGCCGATGAAGCGGAAATTCAGTTGATGCTTGCGAAACTAACAGGGAATTATAAACGAGGGAATGAACGTGAGGGGAAACAAACGCGTAAGAGAAGTTAGCGGTCAGCCGTCAGCAATTCAGCCCTCAGTTTTTTATATACATCACAACTATTAATGAGTTCGCTGATGATTTTTCAATTGTTAGCTTGTTTGGCTTCCAACCGAGCGAGTAATATCTCACAAGTTAGCTTAGGGGGAAATCGTTGTTCACGTCGAGTTGTTGTCTCTCGATTTGTGCTTCTTGCTCCTGCAGATAAGAATCCACAGCTTCTCGGTGACGTAGATAATAACCCAGTGACAGATAGACATCATCGAGTGATAGCGACGGATATTGGTCCGTGATACTTTCGGGTGTACTGCCTCGTAGAAAAGCATAGACAACCAAATCAAATAACACGCGGGTATCACTCACTCGCATTCGACCATGTTCATCAATTCGGATTGGAATCGGCTCCATAATGGGTGCTGAAGTCATCTCAAAGGCTCATTTCTACTACGAATGACCTCATTATGGAACATTTTTGGCGTGGACGTTTTGTTGTTGGTTAGTTATCGGTAGGGTTACAGTCTGCACATTGCCCATAAAATTCGAGTAGATGGCCAGTGAGTTCGACTTGATACTTGGCTTCGAGGGTGCGAGTAATCTCGCCTAAGCCACAATCCTCAAATTCAATCACCTGATGACAATTGGTGCAGATAATATGGTGGTGGTGTCCACCTGCCATGAGGACGTAGGTGGGGGTCATGGCGTTGTCGATATAGGTGGGGCGGATAATCCCCAGACGAGTAAATAAGTCGAGCGTCCGAAAGACACTGGCGCGCCCGATGGTATCATCGACGGCTGAGACCATATCTAAGACATCGCTTGAGGTGATATGTCCATCATTATCTTGCAGAACGGCTAACACAGTACGTCGGGCATTCGTCAGTTTGTAGCCTGCATCTTGGAGGCGTTGGAGAAAAATGTTGTTTGTCTCTGCCATTGGATTCGCTCTAGTTGTTCATCTGTCATTGTAGCGTCAGATAGACGGTCAATCAACAAAGCGTTCGGTCAATCGCAGGACAAGGGTACGTCCGGGCTTCTCGACAAACTCATACAAGAGCGCGCTGATGAGGTTCATGCCAATATACAGCACGGGAATATAGAGGAAATATTCTTGTTCCAGCCAACCGACAAAGGGCAAGATGGCAATCGGCGTGAGCTGGATGAGATAGAGCGCATAAGAGGTGCGTCCCAAGTAGACAAAGATACGCCAGCTTAGGATACGAGATAACAACATCTGCTCATTCGTCAGGGCGATAATGCCAATCGCTCCAAAGAAACTCGCCAACACACTCGCAGGTAAGATTGTGTTGAGAGAATAGCGAATCTGGTTCATCCACCATAGCGAAAAGGCAATCCCAACCATCGCAATGATGGCGAGACATGCCGACCACCACACCCCACGTTCCCGTTTCCAAAGTGTCGTTATCCA
The DNA here is from genome assembly GCA_028284565.1 of Anaerolineae bacterium. Next base: position 5,809 of record JANQRM010000208.1, read on the forward strand.
ACCCGTTCGATACAACATCGCGCCCAGCATCCCAAAGGCGAAAGCATAGAACGCGCCAAACAAGGTGGCAATTTCGAGGACACTCGTATTTGCCATGAAGCCACCAATATCGGCTAAGCCCGTGCGGAATGACAAGCTGACAATCCCGCGCCCAATGGCATACAACCCGCCGGTCCAGAGAAGGAGCAAGCCAACTGTCCAGATTATCTGTGTGCGTGATGAATCAGATATTCGGCGGAAGACGTAACCCATCGTCAAAAAGACCAGAGGCGCAACAAAATAAAAAGTTTCTTCAACCGTCAATGACCATCCCGTTGGGACAAATGCAAACTGATAATCCCCGAAAAAGCCCTGTGTCAGTGTGAAAGCAATAATGTTTTCTGGCACAAATAGGGGTTCATGATTGAGGAGGAGTGTCAGTATCAACACCACCAGATACAGCGGGAAAATGCGCGCGATACGCTTACGGACGTAATCGGCAATGTTGATGGTGCGCTCGATGAAACGGTCCACATAGCGCAAGGTAATCAGAAAGCCCGATAGCACAAAAAACAGGCTCACGCCCACATGCCCTTCAACCAAGATGGCTTGGAAGACGTTTGATACACCGTTGGGATGGTCGGGCATGATGGGGATTCCGGCGAAGTGGAAGAGGAACACCAACAACGCCGCCAACATCCGATAGGACGTGAGAGGGCGAATCTCGTGTTTAGGGATGTGAGGAGAGATATTCACACGTTATGCAGAAAGTTGATAATCGTCTGATATGTAGATGTCTAAATTGGCACATAAAAAACTTGATTTTCAAATTCCTCTGGTTCACTTGCACCAATAATAAGTAGTATATCGTCAATTATTGCCCTCATACTACGATTGCGATGAACGGCAATTACACCCAACATTGGCTTACCTTCTCGAATTCTTTCATAGGCAAATTTGGACATGGTCTTAATATCATGAGTCAAAACGATTCGTTGCTGTTGAGTTGCCCATTCTAAGACTGCCGAATCCTCTGCTTGATAAACTTCTGTATCCTGAACTCGAATAATATCCATTGTTGTCGTTTCTCGTCGTATTGCTCTCAGAATACGGTTATCGAAGTCCTCGTCGGCTAACAGACGCATCACTTTTGATGTTTCTTTTTTAATAGGCGATTGCGTAAAGTGAATATCTCAGGATGATAGGTCTCGATTTCTTTTTGGAGTGCGTCTGCATCTGCTAATTGTTGTTGTAAATACGCTTCCACCGTTTCCCGATGATTGAGATAATAGGCGATGGTAGCATACACATCTGCCAGTCGTAGCGAATCAAAGCTGTCCACAATCTGTTCTGGCGAATCGCCCTGTTGGAAAGCAAAAATCACACTATCAAGGCGAACTCGACTTTCACCGATTAGCATAACGCCGTCATCATTGGTTCGTAATGGCACATCTATTGGAATTGTCATCCAACCACCTTCTTTGAGATTGGCTACAGACCATTCATCGGCGAGAGTAACCTCACAGAATCGCGGTCATCATCATGACACCTAATGGTAAAGCATCTTCATCAAAATTGAAGCGTGGATGATGCCGTCCTTAGATTAACCGTGACCCCCACTCAGTCATCAAACAAGATTGCCATCATCAGAGTATCAATGTACTCTCCATCTTTGAAATAGGCTTTGCGACGGCGACCTTCATGCTCGAAGCCCAGAGTCTCATAAAGATGTATCGCATTGGCATTGTGAGCAAAGACTTCGAGTTGTATGCGACGAATTCCCCTGTGATTACGCCCCCAGTCGATTGCGCGTGTCATCATCGCCCGACCTACCCCTTGATTGCGCCAAACTCGATGGACGGAGATGCCGAGTACGGTTTCATGTTCGGTTAGAGTCCCGGCGGTATTGCGACAGGACAACACCGAGATAACCTCGTCATCGGCTTCGGCTAAGAGGAACAAGTTGCGGTCATTCGCATTGAAATCTTCGATAAAGGCTTCTTCTTCCTCAACCGTGAGGGTAAAGCCTTCGGGTCCAAATGGGAGAGGGATATTGGGTTCACGCGCGAGTTCTTGCATATAAGTGATGAGACGCGGTGCATCACTCACGACAATCTCTCGAATGATATATTTACTCATCCACTGCCCCCACGCTTACGTCTCGCTTCCCGACCTTATGATAACGTATTCGGGGATTTTTGTAGAACTAATCAAACACTATCGCCATGATAATCGCGTCGATGAATTGCCCATTTTTGTAATAGTAGGCTTGGCGCACCCCCTCCCGACAAAAGCCAAGTTTCTCATAAATATGAATCGCCCGTTCATTGCCCACAAAGACATCCAATTGCACCCGTTTGACTTTCGTGTTGCTTTTTGCCCACGAGAGGCAATGTTGCATCAGGCGTGTCCCAATGCCCTTATCGCGCCAGTCTGCCAAGACAGACACCCCCAGCGTCACCGTATGCTGAGTGGAGACTCGTTTCTCTCCGGTGGCATTAATCGCGCCGACAACTTCTCCATCTACCCATGCAATCAACAAGAGACTATTCGAGGCTTTGCGATGCTTGCGGATAAACTTGCGTTCATCATCAATCGTCATGTCATAGGCGTGGTCGGCGGTAATCAGTAAGTAGGGGTTTTGTTCGTCGGCGAGTTGACGAAGATAGGTCAGCATCGCGTGAGCATCAGCTTCTTTCGCTTGGCGGATGAGGATTTTTGGCACGAGGCGATCTCTTTTTGCATAGCCTATTTGGATGCTCCATAGTACCATATTCATTCGATGTGTGTGGAGCAGTGAAACAAATGACTTTGCATCAGTTTTTGGAACAAACCGACCTGAATGATGAAGATTTACGCGCCAACCGCCTTGGTTTGATGAGTGAATCTCAACAAGCGATGGTTCAAGCCCATGTAGAAGCTCTTGAGGAACGGTATCGGCGGGATGTCACGGTGGCAGGTGGACTGATTGTCTTGGGCATTGCGATGATGATCGGTGGGATGATGCGCTTGCCCTTGCTCTTTATCATCGGTTCAGGGGTCTTGATCTATGGCATCTTTCGCTATGGAATCTGGCATGGCTTGATGAACAGACTCCGCATCGACCTTGAAGGCGAATCGGTACGGATTGTGAATGGGCGAGTGTCACGACGGAATATTCCCCCACATCCTCTCTTTCGGCTGATACGGGTCGAATCACGTCTCTACAAAATCTGGGATGATCGCTTAAACCGTGCCATGCGAGAAGGCGGGTTTTATGCCTATTATTATTTGCCTCAAAGTGAGGTGATTATCGCGGTTGAACCCAAGCAAGAAGGCGGAATGTCCCGCTATGCTTAGCCTACTGGGGTGCAGGAGTGTAAGCCAACCGATTGGACGATGTTGCTCAAGATAGGGACATCACACCAGAGATTAAGCGAATCGACCACGACCAAGCCCACAATCGAGAAGCACACACACGCCAAGACGAAAAAGACGAGACATCCCAGTACGAGCCAACGGGCTGAACCACCGTCTTCGTATTCGCGCATGGCATAGGGGTCATAATCATAACCCGGCGTGCCTTGCGGAGGTTGAGGGGGATACTGGCTGTATTGCGGTTGTTGCTCATAATACCCACCAGCTTGTTGTTGGTCATAGGTTTCACCATAGCCCGGTTGTTGTGCTGGCGGTTGATAGGGTGAATCTTGTGGCGGAGGTTGATAAGGCGATGCCTCACCCGCAGGTGGTACACTCGACGGCGCAGTGACATCGGGTGCAGGCGATGCTGGTGCAATCGGTGACCCGGCACGATGAATCTCATACCCCAACGTGACTGTTTCCCCCAAGCCGACCATATCACCATTTTGGAGCGCAATCACACCCGTAATCCGCTTGCCATTGACAAACGTGCCATTCGTGGAACCGAGGTCTTCTATTGTGATGCCATCCGCCGTCCGCATAATCCGCAGATGATGACGACTCACCTCGCGGTCATTAATGACGATATCGTTGGTGATGTCGCGTCCCAAGGTGTTGACATCTTTGGTCAACTCATAGATTTGGTTGGGCTGGGGTCCACGACGCACCACAAGCCGATAACTGTCGCCACTTTGCATGGACGTGCCTCCTCAAATGGCAAGGTCGATATTCATCAATGCGCTAATTATAACGGACTCGCCGTTTCTACGCATCTACTGGTCATAAAAAACTGATAACAACGCGGGATTATAACGAATCTTATCCGTGGATGGTAGTGAGGGGTTGGTCGGCGGTTTGTCTTGATAAATAGAAAAAGACAATGGAATATAATCTAAGTCAGAAAAAATCGAACCTGTAGGGGCGCGATCTGTGTGTCCGCCCGATTACTCTAGTGTCTAATTTAAGTAGTAAATCTCCTGAAACTATTGAGTAGAGGGTGGATAAGTCACCGTTTCCACATCCCAAATTTCCGCTACCGTGCTACTCCCCGTGACAATAGTACGATCATCAGGACTAAAATCGAGGGAGACGACATAACGATTAATCGCTCCCAATAGCGTGTTGTCCGCTAGATTCCAGAGGCGCATCAGCCCCATCTTGCCGAAGCTGACGAAGGTTTCTCCATCATTGCTGATTTGCAATTCATTGAATTGGACACGGTTTTGGGCATGAGGGCGGATGAATGAATCGAACTGATAATCCCAGACGATGAGACTATCCTTATCATACCCCTCTAAGACGATGGCAACGTCTTGCTTCTCCTCCAACACAGCAAATGATTCGATCCAATAAAACTGACTAATGTTGAAGTCTCGCGCTGAACCATCTGGTGCTATCAGGGATAGTGTTGCCATCCTATCTTCATTATTGAGTGGTGTAATGGTTGCGCTAAATTCATCATCTGTCATCCATTGTCGTTCATGTCGCCACCAATCGGTATCATGAGCTTGATTGTATCCAATAATCACTTCTAATGTCGAAAGGTCGACTATCTGCGTCGTCTCTGAATTTACCAGATAGATTATCGGCTGGGTCGGATGCCAATGGACAACACAATCGCCGAAATAATGTTCATAACACCGTTCCACAGAAATTCGAGATTGTAGCACTACATCGTCTTCATTAACCTGCCAGATGTTCAGAAAGTAATTATAACCGCTATCTGCGCGATATTCTTCAAAGGTCGCCAACTGATTACCATCGGGACACCACGCGACCCCCAAGACGGACCCCTCATGCGGAATCGTAACGATGGGTTCAGGCACGACAGATTGTGCTTGTCCACTAGAGAGATGATGAATGACCCGTTCTGGCAACCACCCTGCACAATAACGCCTGTATAAGGAGCATTCATTTAACTCCCGTTGGATGCGCCCATCGACACTGACTACGTTGACTCCCCCTAGCCCACAGCCACTTTCGGCGGCACGTCGATTCGCTTCATGCAACAGCCATTCACTACTCGAATGCCAATCATAGGCACAAAGACCACCCCAATCACCGCTTGCCGGACGAAGTTGAATAATTTCATTTGTTTCTGTATCTTCAATCGTCCAGTCTTGTGATGCAATGTAGCGTTCATTTGGAGAGGGAAAGGATGCAGTCCATACATATGATGAAGGATAGGGGTTATAAAGTTCAACCTCTTCGGGGGTTTCTTTATCGACTATCCGTCCATTCATATAAATATGGCGTTGAATTAACTCTGCTGGCTGGAGATTGCCATTGTAATCGCTATATAGGGGGTTCATTTGAAGGACGACACGCTGACCATCTGCTGACCAGAATTCGGGAGTCTCTAATGGGGCTTCCAAGTAAAAATCGCTAAAATGAGTGATGATTTCTTCATTCTGAACATCAATTAGGTAAGCATCCAAATCCTCTTGACCAAATCCGGGAATACTGTCATTTTGTATGATAAACAGATAATCACCCATGGGCGACCACTGCATATACCAAATACCCGCAACATCATCCAATAAGCGAATTCGTCTCATACCATCCGTACTGACAATCCATGCATAGCTAAGTACCCGATGATGGAGTTCATAAACCGCACTCGTCCATGCCAGCCATTCCCCAGTTGCCGACCACCCTGTTCTCATATTGATCCTTACATGCTCTTCTGGCATTAAACTTGTGCCAATCACACGCGAGTCACTGCCATCGGCGCGCTCAATGACGATGCCGTTCAGCACAGTGGAGTGATAATAAATATAAGGAGCACGTTCACTTTTCGCAGAGACAGGTGCAAGGATTAACAAGCTCAATAACAAGAGAAACAAGACAGTTTTCGACATGAGAGCCATCCATCACAGCCGTTTATTGTTTCAATGTATCATGCTACAAACGAAAGAAGGGTGAAGCTTGGGAAATGCGTCTGTGTGGCGTGGGGTAACCGACGATTTAGAGATAATGCTCACGGATGCTGTTGAGGTGGTGCAGTTCATGTCCAGCGATGTGATAGGCGGCGGCGCGCACACTCATGATTTTGTTATCTGCATAACCCGCCCGTTGGAGCATCGTATCATCGAAGTTATTGAAGAGCGTAATCGTCGCTTGTCGGACAGAGTCATATTCCGTAAAGATGCTATCGAGGCTTCGGCTGTTGGCATTGGATGTGACCGCATAATCATCTTGCTCAAAGCCGGGCAATTCGGTGCTATCCCCACGCGCAAAGCGCAAGGCACGATAGGCATAGATACGCTCGTCGTCGATGATATGCACCAGAATCGCTTTGATCGTCCATTCACCCTCTGCATGGGGAGTCACCAGTCGCGCTTCCGACAAGGGTGTGATGAGGTCTTTCATGACGTGGAAATTCGCCTGCAGATGATGTAGCACTCTGCCATCATCCGGCAACAAGCCAATATACATAATGGTGTAGGGAGCGTATTCGTCCGCTTCAGGCTTGGGAATGTTACGGTATTCCACTACCTACTCTCCACAGCCTGACGGAAGGCTTCGGCGAGTTCCGTCACGGATGGATAACGCTCTTCTGGGGCTTTGGCAGTGGCTTTTTTCAGAATGTCTCTCACGGAAGCGGGAATATCGGGTCGCGCTTTGCAAATATCCGGCAGTGGGATTTGTAAGTGCTTCAGGATAATCTGCATTTTGGTTACTGCATCGATATAGGGATGCTTGCCTGTCAGTGCTTCATAGAGCGTGATACCTAAGATATACACATCCGTTTGTGGGGAAATAGGCTTCTTGAGAATCTGTTCGGGCGAATAGTAGGCTGGCGAACCAATCATCATGTCCATGCTGGTAATTTCTTCCGCTTTGAGTCGCTTAGCTACGCCAAAATCATGCACATAGGCAGTCCCATCCAAATCGAAGAGGATGTTATCGGGCTTGATGTCACGATGGATGACGTTATGCTCGTGTGTGAAGGCAAGCGCACTGGTCACTTGGTCGAGCATAGTAGCGGTACGTTCTAAATCCCATGGGGATTTTTTCAGGGACTCCCGCAGATTACCCCCCTGCATATACTTCATCGCTAGCCAGATGCCGTTGTCATCACGCCAATAATCATAGAGTTCGACAATGTTGGGATGTTTCAAGCGGAAGAAGATAACCGCTTCGATTTGAAAACGTCGGAGCAATTCGGGGTCGTCGATGAACTGCGGTGCTGTCGCCTTGAGAACAACGGGTTCGTCGTATTTTTCGTGTTCGGCAGTATATATCACACTTTGTCCACCATAGCCTAAGATACTGCTGATGGTGAAGTCATTTACTGTCTTGCCGATGAAGTGCGTCATGTCAATTTCGGGTTGCATGGCACGAGTGTACTGGATTTTTGCCGTTAGAGACAGTGGATATAGAAATCAGAGGTTAGAAGTCAGGTTTCAGAAGAATTTTTTGGTTGTTCTTTCTTATCTAAATCAAAAAGGGACGCTCATCAGAACGCCCCTTTGGGTATGTCTCTATTGCAAAATTGCTATTTGGTCGGGATGTACTCACAGACCGTTTGACGTTGGCATTCCCATGTGAGGTTGCTTTCATCCAATACCAGTTCAGCATCCAGTGCCAACAACATCGCGGCAACTGCTGAGGTATAGGGTGCGGAGAAGCTGGTTCCACTCAGTTCACGATAGGTATTGTTCATGTAGGTGGTCATGATATTCAGACCGGGACCCCAGATGTCACCACCTTTGTTACTGAAGCTGGTGGGTTTGCCATCGGGACCGACTGCGCCGACTGCCACGACATTATCGTATGCCGCGGGATAGCCGGGCTTCGAGCCACCGCTGTTGCCAGAGGAAGCGATAATCAAGACACCTGCGTTATCGGCATAATCCACAGCATCTTTTTCCACTTTGGAGGAGACGAAGCTACCAAGCGAGAGGTTGGCGATGTCCACGCCTTGGTCAGCGGAGTAGACGATACCAGCCGCCACATCGGACATGCTACCACTGCCGTTGTTGCCGAGTACGCGCACGGGTAAAATCACGGCATTCGGAGCTAAGCCTGCAATCCCAACATCATTGTTTGTGTTTGCCGCGATGATACCTGCGACAGAGCAACCGTGTCCAAAGACATCGGAGGGGTCGTCGTCGTCATCAACAAAATCGTAGCCATTATCAAGCACACGCCCAACCAAATCTTCGTGATCCATGCAAACGCCTGTGTCAATCACAGCCACTTCAATCGTGCGGGCGTTGTTGGGGAAGTCTTCCCATGCCGCTTCGCTATCAATCATCTCCAATGCCCATTGTTCATTGTAGAGAGGGTCATTGGGAGCTTGCATGATGCTCACGTAATAATCTGCTTCAATCGATTCAATATCGGCATCGAAGGGGAATTCATCTAGTGTAACGCCGTCTGGCAGGGTCACGACGACAGCTTTGAGGGGTTCAATCACGCGGGTGATTTGCCCATTGATTTCGTTGACATACTCTTGGATTTCGCTGAAGTGGGTGTCATCCTCAAAGTTGATGACATATTCGCCTGTGGGATTCTCGACGGGAGCGATTTCAAAAGGAACGCCATCAGGATTGCCATCATTCGTGACGGGGAATTCCTTGGAGGCAACCACGCCCACAATCAAAACAAGAATAGCGACGAGTGCGATGAGACGAAGCGTTGAGGTTTTCATAGAAGGTATCCTTGAAGAACATCTTGAACAGATGGTTTTCCCTATTATACGCTATTTTTGGCGATTGGTCGTATCCAATTGGGGAATCGTCGGGTTTGTAGCCAAATTCGGACAGAAAGGAACGCGCCAAACCTTATGATTCTATAGCACAATCGCTTATACAATCATCATTAGATGGCATAGCTAGGGATACACAATATGACCAACGTTGAAGTCAGTTGGGATAATGACGACCAAACAGTAATTCGGATTGATTATCAGCCCGGTTGGCGATGGGAAGACTTATATCAGGCAACCAAACTCACGGACGAAAAGCTCTATGGACTCGACTATTCTATCCCCTTTATCAATGTTTATCATCCCGGCGCACGCTTGCCCGAAGGCAGTCCCCTTCCGCATATGCAACGCGCTCGTACCTCTTTGCCCTCGCATGTCACCACGCTTGTCACACAAGACAAAGTGACAGAGCAAACCGTTTCTATGTTTTTAAAGATGATTGGGTATGTCCGAGGGGTGAATTACTGGGTTCTGCCTACTTTAGAGGAAGCTCGTGCTACCGTTGCACCGTATACGCATCAATCGTTTGATGATGTGCCTTAAGGTGATTTAGTGACTGTCCGTATTTCGTTGAGGAAAAATTGTAACACTCCTATTTCATTTAGTTTGAAGCTAATACAAGCACAAAATATGCTGAATTCTTGCTACAGTTAACCTTAATTGACTTTTGTCAAGGCAATGTTATATTGAATTGAAAGGCAGTGTCAACGACATCTATTGAATTGCACAATACCCTAGTCGGCATGTGCCTTGGGGAGAGAAGGACTCGATGGCTACAAACGCGCTGGAGCGAATCACCGCTGTAACAAAAACGCGACATCCCGGCAAACGCTGGTCGCATGTTGCCCTCTTCAAAGAATACGCCCGACGGATGGCACTTTGGGCAGAAGCCTTGCATCTTTCCCGATCTGATTGGTTATTAACCTCCATCGCGCAACAAATTACCCCCAATTTAGTCCTATCCGCAAATGAAATGGCAGAGTTAGACACCTACTTTGCGGAATATGGGATTCATCCGCCTCTGGCAAGAGTCTTAGAATCCAGTGTCGCATGGTCGCATGTGGCGAAATCCGATATTGTCAAGGGCTACCAACTCCCCGACCCCTATGAGCCGATGCTCATCTTCTTTGAACGGGGTGGCGATTTTCAATGGCATCCCAATGGCTTTTGGGCGATTAGTGAGGCGTTTGGTGTGGGGAATGTGGATATTGAAACCTATGCGATTGCCTCACCCTTTGCCGAACTCGACCCCGATGAACTCGACGAAATCGACCAATTGGGACAGGCTTCGATTTAAGTGAATACTTTCTCTTACCTTCCAGTACGATTCTGATAAACTTGCATTTTCTCAAGTGCGGATTTGTCGTCAGGAAAGTCAAATTGTGGGACTAACTGTTGGATGGCTTTAACAAGTTCTGTGTGAGCTTTTCGGAGTTTTAGTGCATAGCTATCAATTCGATGGTGTCGATCGAGTAGCTGTTGTAGCCTTTCTTCATTAATATCATGTATTACCAATAGTATTCGATCCTTTTTTGTAACTTCATGATATCCAGAAAGATAAACCCATTTTCCCATATAAAGTTCTACAGTTGCCTCTGTAGCTAAAATTCTGACGAAATCGTTTAGAATGTTATCAAATTTCAGAAATGCATCTTCTAATTCGTCTGCAATAAAATGAAGTTCCGGACGATCGCTTCGTATATCTTGATAGCGATGTATAGTAAAGCTCACATAATCTCCCTCCAACTGAGTAGTTCCTGTATAATCAACAATGTGGTTGATAATTGTCGATGTGATATATTTCCAAAGTTCTCGTAATATTCGTAAATCGGACTCAGCAATTATTTCATCTCTTGTACTTTGAGATTGCAGGTCTCTGGTTTTATTGTGTTCCGAAGTTGTATGGTCTTTCAGTCCTTTGATTTCATTCAACCGCTCTTCTTTATCTTGTTGTTTTTGCCAAATGCCAATCATTATTCCGATTAGCCCTGAAATAATCCCAAAATATGCAAGAACGGGTTCAAACGGGTCTGCGCCAGAACGTAACCAGAAAATAATGACGATCCCAGAACCTAATATAATTGTCATAGAAGCTATTATCATAAAGTTGATAAATCGCTCTCTGTTTCCGTTTTGCATTTTTTCATTCTCAGAAATTTGACAGCACTTGGTAAAGAAAGGATACTATCCTCTCTATATCTTTTCTACGCTTATTGGGTGAAATTACGATAATTTTACTGAGCGATTTCACGGGCACGTCATGACACGCCCCTACAAAAAACCTATATTCTGACATTTAGGACAACTACTTCGTAGACTCTTTTGACAACGACTAGAAAATATTCGCTATATCTGAGGACACAACCATGAAACCCATGTCATTCGATTTCAAATCACGTCGCTCGATGGTGTTGGCGCGTCGAGGGATGGTGGCGGCGAGTAACCCACTGGCTTCGCAAGCCGGCTTGGCGATTTTGCGTCAGGGTGGGAATGCGGCGGATGCGGCGATTGCGGCGGCGGCAGTGATGAATGTAGTCGCTCCAG